>CAYHRZ010000117.1:0-11820 GCA_964359125.1 uncultured Klebsiella sp.
GAACGCGGGGTGAGGGGTCCGCGGTGCGCGCGTCAACCTTCGCCAGCGCGGACTACGACGACGAGATGGTCGCGGCCACCACGGTCTATGGCATTGACGCCCAGTTCGACGCGCACGACCGGTGGATCGCCGAGCAGGCCGACTAGCCCGCGGGCTAGAGTGACCCTATGCTGCTCCTCCTCGCCTTGGCCTGCCCCGAGCCCGACATGGTCGCCCACGACAAGGGCCCCGACACCGGCGACACCGCCCCGGTCACCGACAGCGGCGACTCCGCCGAGTTGTCGGACGACGACAAGGACGGCTTCGACAGCAGCGAAGACTGCAACGACAACGACTACCAGGTTTACCCCGGGGCCCCGGAGGCCTGCGACGCGGTGGACAACGACTGCGACGGCGCCACCGACGAGGACTTCGATGCCGATGGCGACGGCGCCATGGACGCCGACGCCTGTGTGGACGGCACCGACTGCGACGACACGGACCTGGCCACCTACGCCGGCGCGCCCGAGGTGCCGTACGATGGCTTGGACCAGGACTGCGACGGGGAGGACCTGGTCGACGTCGACGGCGACCGCTACGACTACACCTTCGACTGCGACGATGACAACCCGAGCGTGAACCCCGGGGCCGAGGAGGTGCCCAAGAACGGCATCGATGACGACTGCGACGGGGCGGACAGCTACGACGGCGACGGCGACGGCGAGGACGACGAGGCCTACGGCGGCGACGACTGCGACGACAGCGATCCTGCCGTCTTCACCGGCGCGCGCGACTTCTGGAACGACGGCCTCGACACCGACTGCGACGGCCTCGACAATCGCATCGTGTCACTGGCCGACGCGAGTGTCAGCATCGTGGGCGTCGACGGCGGCCAGAGCCTGGTGGGGGAGTCGGTCACGTTCTGCGACCTCGACAATGACGGTCTCGACGACGTGATCGTCACCGCCCCCTTTGCCAGCAGCTACTCCGGGCAGATCGGCATCTGGTACGGCAGCGGCAGCGCGAGTTGGGCGGCGGGGATGGTGATGAGCGACGCCGACTCCTTGCTCACCAGCAACGACCGCTTCCTCGGCTTCGGCGCACAGTGTGGTGATTTCGACGGTGACGGCTACCTCGATCTGGTCACCAGCCGGGGCGAGATCAACGCCGCCAGCTACGGCTACGACACCGAGTACGAGATCCTGGTGTTTTTCGGCGATGGCGGCAAGTTCGACGCCACCTTCGACGAGGACGAGGCGGGGCTGAGGCTGGAGCGGGAACTGGGCGTGCAGGTCAACCTGCTCACCGTCTTCGCCTCGGGGTTCGTCGTGGCCGACCTCGACGGCGACGGTGCCGCCGAGATCACCATGCACGACAGCCAGGACAGCCGAGAGTCGGAACCGACGGGCATGATCTACGTGGTCCAGGGCGGATCGCTCACTGGCACCCGGGAGTTCATCGACGAGGCGGTGGCGGTGATCGACCCGGAAGTCCCGGCGGGCATCACCCGCCTTCGTGTGCTCGACGACGTCGACGGCGACGGCATCGTCGACTGGTTCCTGGGCGCCACCGGCTTCGACGTCGACACCGGCGACAGCGCGGACTCGGGCCTCAGCCCCGGCCGGGGTTTCTGGGCCTCCACCACCATGGTCGACGCGGCGCTCTCAGAGTTGACGTTTCGCACCTGGGACGGTCGCGACGGCGACGCCTACGGCTGGGACGGCCTGGTGCTCGACGACGGCACCGGGACCATGGACGCGGTGGTCGTGGCCATCGGCTACAACGACGCGGCCGGCGCCCTCTACTTCTTCGACGGCCTCCCCTCCTCAGGCGGGCCCGCCGATGCCGAGGCGGCCCTCCTCGGGACCGAGGCGGGCGCCTACTTCGGCTACGCGATCGACCCCGTGCCCGACATGGACGGCGACGGCGTCCCCGATATCGTCGTGGCCGAGGCCCTCGCGGGCGAGGGCGACGAGGGCCGGGTGTACGTGATCGGCGGCGCCCAGGCCCGGGCCGGCAACGGCAACATCGAAGACGCCACGCTGCTCGCCTGGGCAGGCGACGCCAGCGAGGCCTACCCCGGCTCCGCCCTCGGCCACGGCGACGTCGACGGCGACGGCGTGCCCGACATCGGCATCGGTGCCCAGCTTTACCCGGATTCAAGTGGCAATACTGCTGGCAGTGCGTACGTACTGCTCAGCCGCTAGGGGTCGGAGGTTAAGCGTTAAGCCTTTCCGTGCAGCACCGGTGTCGGCGGTGACCTGGTCCGCGTTAGATCGCCGGCACCATGCCCCGCACTCACATCGACGGCGCCTCGGCGCTCCTCGCCCTCGCGGGCGCCGACCTCGGCGCCACCGAGTTTCGCCCCTTGCCGTTCGCGCAGATCGCCAGCTTCGCCGAGGCCACCGGCGACCACCAGTGGATCCACGTGGACCGGGAGCGCATCGCGAAGGAGTCGCCGTTCGGCGCGCCCATCGCCCACGGCTACCTCACCCTGGCGCTGGTGGCCGGGCAGTTCTTCGAGCTGCTGGAACTCTCCGGGTTCCGGATGGTGATCAACTACGGCACCAACAAGGTGCGCTTCCCGTCGCCGCTGAAGGAGGGCGCGACCTGGCGCCTGGCCATGAGGCTCGGCACCGTGGCCCAGCAGGGCGACTGGATCGAGGCGCAGTTCATCGCCACCATCGAGATCGAAGGCGCCACCAAGCCCGCCTGCGTGGCGGAGTGCATCTACCGCTTCCTTCCGGCGTAGCGCCTAGTAGATCCCCGGAATCACCTTGTAGGGCACGCGCCGCTGGTACTCCTCCCAGGCGGGGCCGTACTTGGCCGCGCAACGTTGGTCGTCGCGGCGGGCGCGGTCGAAGAGCAGGATCGTGAGGAAAACGACGTAGAACCACGGCAGCGCGTGGCCGAAGCCCACGGGGAGCGTCCAGAAGAAGGCGCCGGCGATCTCCGGGAGGTAGTGGAAGTGCCGCGCAAGGCCCCACCAGCCCGACACCAGGAGCAGGTTCTCCTTCTGCTCCCCGGTGGTGGTGGTGTAGGCGGCGGTGATCGTGACGGGGGTGCGCCCCCATACGGTGGTGTGTCCCCCGGTGGCGCGGACTCGTTGCCGGTCGGCGTCGGCGAGGTAGTTCGCGGTCACGCAGGCGATACCCAGCGCCAGGAAAAGTGTCGCCAGCGGCCAGCCGTAGGTGACGGGGTGCTCGACCAGGAACATCGTCGACTGCGTGTACACGCTCGGCACCCACACCAGGCAGCCCCAACAGATGTAGAAACCGGCGCGGTCGTGCATGATGTCGAGCGAGCGGAGATACCCGGTTTCCCACCAGAAGAACTTGGCTACGTAGAAGAGCTGGATGCCGACGGCCACCACCATGCCGTCACTGATCCCGCCCCGATCCGCCTGGGCGGCGGCGTAGCTCAGGCACAAGACCGGCCAGATCATCATGCCGAAGCGGCAATTCGTGAACTGCTTGAGATCGAAGCCGAGAACACGAGGGTACAGCTCGGTTCCCCAGTAGTAGTCGAACACCGGGTTGCCGCTGTGACCGCTGTCGGTGGTCGAGGGCGCGAACCGTCCCTTGAGGTAGAGGAAGAGGCAGAAACCCAGCGCGAAGAGGTTGAGCGCGCCGAGGATGCTGCCCATGTGGTCGTAGAAGATGCTGCCGTCGACGACGCCGGTGAGCGTCAACGCCAGCCAGCCGCCAATGGTGAGCGCGAAGGACAGCGGCCCGTTGGCCCGGTACACCGGCACGTTGCCCCGCGGGGTCACCGGACCCTCCCACCGGCGGCCCGGCAAGAGCCGCATGAACGCCAGTTGCACCGCCGCGAAGATCCCGATGATCGCCCAGGCCGTGGGCGATCCCAGGGCATGGGGCGACCAGATACTCCAGAGGGTGAAGCCCACTCCCATGTTTGACATCACGTCCCAGAGTCGCGACAAGGACCCGTCGAGGTAGTGGTGCGTGTGCCAGAGCACCAGCACGAAGGGGGGGCACGAGGCCATCAGCCCGATCGGGCCGAGGGTGTGGCGGGCGAAACTCACGGGCTAGCTCCCGCGGTAGGTGGAGTAGCCGAACGGGGAGACCAGTAGTGGAACGTGATGGTGTCGCGACAGGTCGCGCACGTCGAAGACCACCTCGACGTAGGGGAAGAAACACGGCTGCTCCCGCGCCGCGAAGTAGGCAGCAACGTCGAAGCGCAGCCGCCAGCGACCCGGACCGAAGACCGCCTCCGGCACGAGGCCCGGGCAGCGGCCGTCGGCGTTGGTGCGGCCGGTGGCCACCTCCAGCCAGTCGCCGTCGAGACGACTCAGGGTGAGATCCACCCCGGCCGCCGGGCAGCCGTTGGCGGTGTCGAGCACGTGGGTGCTGAGTCCGTTTGCCATGGGCGTCGCTTATGGCACCGCCGCGGTCGCCGCGAGCTTTTCCAGGCGCAACCGCGTGATCTTGGCCTGTTCCCCGGCAGCGATCCGCAACTCGTTGGCGGGCGTGTTGTCCATCCGGAGTGTGAGTCGCGACAGCATCTCCTCGGCGGTCAACCCGCTGGCACAGACGATGAAGATGTGCCCGAACCTGGCTTCGTAGGCGCGGTTCCCCGCCGCGAGGGACTGGATCGTGGCCTCCCCGGCCGCCGCCACGCCCGCCTGCTCCCCCGCCGCCCAGGACGCGGTACTGCCGAATTTCTCGCGCAACTTGGCCACGTCGTCGCCGATCCGGGGGTGGTGGCTGAATGCCTCTCGCCAGTCGGTCTCGTCGAGTCGCCACCACAGTCGCTCCGCCTCCCCGAGCAGGTGCGTGCGGGAGGTGAAGGGGCGGGCGGCGACCATGGCCTCCACCCAGCGACGTGAGCCGTTACACCTAGATAGTTCCTCGGTGCTGGCGCCGTTGAGGGCGGCCACCAGGGCGTCGGCCGGTACCGCGGTCGACGGCCTGCCCCAGGCCCGGAGCCGCGAGATGCCGCCGTCGGGCACGATGCGTAGCCGCAGGTGCGTCCATGGCCCGGGCGCCAGCGTGGCCACGTCGCGGTCGTCGTCGGCGCGCATCTTCGTGGGCGGCACGATCTCTCGCCAGTCCGGGTGGTCCACCAGCATCGAGGGGGGCGCGCCGGGCCAGTAGAGGGCGTCGACCGCGGCACTGTCGGGGTAGTTCCCCTTGAAGTGGTGGGTTTGGAGGGTGACGGACTCCACCGTGCCCGGCGATCCCAGCCGCAGGATGATCCAGTCCGTCCCGGGGGGACGGCTGCGCCGGGTTTCCCAACCGTTCGACATGATCGTCGACGCGCCGGGCAGCACGAGGTTGCCCATGGGCGAGAAGAAACTGTCGCTGGCCACCAGCGGCGTGCCACCGTTCTCCAGCGCGGCCAGGTCCACGCGCCCGCTGGCGACGCCGGGGGCGGGCACGCCGTACACCCGCAGCCGCGCAATGCCACCGTCGGGCACCATGTGCAAGCGCACGTGGCTGAAAACCGTGCCCGAGGTGGAACTGCACACGTTGGAAGAACCACGTTTCATGGGGGTCTCGGGGACGATCTCCGTCCAGTTCGCCTCGTCGCGCAGCCACTCCGCGGTGGCCGCCGCCGGGGCGTGGGTGGCGTCGACCGAAGCGAAGGGGCCGTGGTTGCCGAGGAAGTGCGCGGTGTCGATATCGACGGCGCGAAT
Source organism: uncultured Klebsiella sp. (assembly GCA_964359125.1). Classification (GTDB taxonomy): domain Bacteria; phylum Myxococcota_A; class UBA796; order UBA796; family SXON01; genus SXON01. The sequence goes on from CAYHRZ010000117.1 coordinate 5,639, forward strand.
CACCCCCGGCACACCGAGTCTGACGATGCACCAGTCGTGGCCGGGGACGCGCTTGCGTCGCGACTCCCACCCGTCCATTTCCTTGCCGCGGTCGGTGTAGGTGGTGGGGTCGAACTTCGCCGGGGCGGGGTTGACGAGGTTGTGCATCGACGCGAAGAAGTCGTCGCTGCAGCAGAGCGCCGCGCCGCCCACGGTGGACGAGGCGAGGTCCACCAGGCCGGTGAACAGGGCGGGGACGCCGACGATCTCGGCCATGTTTACTCCTGCAAGAGGGGCACGCCACGCGGCGGGCCCAGGATGTTGCCGTCGAACACCCGTTCACCCCCGAGCCAGGTGCGCGCCACCCGGCCCGCGAGCCGACGGTCCCGGTAGGGGGTGAGGGGGTGACGGTGGAAGAGCGCCGCCACGTCGACCGGGCCCTCGTGCTCGGGGTCCCAGACTACGAGGTCGGCGCGCTGTCCCACGGCGATGGTGCCCCGGTCGCGAAGGCCCGCGAGAGCCGCCGGGCCTGCCGTCATCCAGCGTGAAACGGTCGCGACGTCGTGACCCCGGCGCCGCGCCTCGGTCCACACCGCGCGGAGGCCGAGTTGCAGCGAGGCGATCCCGCCCCAGGCGTCCATGAAGTTGCCGGTGTCCAGCCGCTTGAGCGCGGGCACGCAGGGGCTGTGGTCGCTGACCACGAAGTCGAGGGTGCCGTCGGCCAGCGCCCGCCACAAACACTCGCGGTTGGCGTCTTCCCGGACCGGCGGGGCGCACTTGTAGGTGGTGTCGCCGTCGGGAACCTCCTCGGCGCGCAGGCAGAGGTAGTGCGGACAGGTTTCCGCCGTGATCGGCAGGCCCTCGGCCTTGGCGGCGGCCACGATGGGCAGGGCGGTGCTCGAGGAGAGGTGCACGATGTGCGCGCGGCAGCCGGTGGCGCGGACGAGCTCGACCACCATCGCCACGGCGCGGTCCTCCCACGCCTTGGGACGGCTGTGCAGGTAGGTGGCGTACTCGCGGGGGTTGCCGTCGACGGCCAGCAACTCGTCTTCCAACTCGGCGTGCACCAGGAGCGGGCGACCGGCGTTTCTGAGCACCGGCATGGCCCGCTCGAGGTCGGCGCGTTCGGACCGCGGGAAGTCGTCGATCCCGGAGTGGCAGAGGAAACACTTGAACCCCCGTGCGCCGGCGCGCGCCATCGGGGCGAGTTCGCCGGTGTTTCCGGGGACCACGCCGCCCCAGAACGCCACGTCGACCGCCAACTGCCCGCGTGCCGCCTCGACCTTTTCGTGAAGCGCCCTCACCGTGGTGGTGACGGGGATGCTGTTGAGCGGCATGTCGACCAGCGTGGTGACGCCGCCGGCCGCTGCGGCGCGGGTGGCGCTGGCGAAGCCCTCCCACGCGGTGCGGCCAGGCTCGTTGACGTGCACGTGGGCATCCACCAGCCCTGGCATCAGCACGAGGTCGCCGAGGTCCTCGCCCTCGCCGTGCGCGCTCACCGCGACGATCCGCCCCGCCTCGATGGTCACCGCGGCGGGGACCAGTCGGTCTTCGACGAGGACACGACGGCTGCTGAGGGTGAGCATCGGCCGGGGAACGTAGCGCGACCGGGATAATCGGCACCGCCCGGAGGTCCCCTTGCTCGACCCGCACCTTTTGGACTGGTCTGCGCTGGTGCTCCGGTGGTTCCACCTCGTCACCGGGGCCGCGTGGATCGGCGCCTCCTTCTACTTCGTGTGGCTCAACAACCACGTGCGGCCGGTCGATAGCGGGGACGCCACGCCCCGGTTGGCGGGAGAGGTGTTCGCCATCCACGGTGGGGCCTTCTACCGGGTGTCGAAGTTCGGCGGAGCACCTGAGAAGTTGCCGAAGACGCTGCACTGGTTCATGTGGGAGGCCTACCTCACGTGGATCACGGGGTTCCTCCTGCTGGCGATCACCTACTGGTACGACGCCCGCGCGATGATGGTCGACGACGCCGTCGTCGCCCTGTCACCTGGCGCCGCCGTGGGCATCGGCGCGGCGACGATGGTCCTCGGCTACGTCGTCTACGACCTGCTCTGCCGGTTCTTGTCGCGACAACCCATGGTTCTCGCAGCCGTCGGCACCGTCATCTTCGCGGCCACCTCGTACGCGCTCTACAACACGCTCTCGGCGCGCGGAGCCACCATTCACCTCGGCGCCATGATCGGGACGATCATGGCGGCCAACGTGCTGTTCGTGATCATTCCCGGGCAGCGGGCGATGGTGAGCGCGATGGTCGCCGGGCAGGAGCCCCCCCTCGCCCGGGGACAGGCGGGGGCGCTCAGGTCGTTCCACAATAACTACCTGACGTTGCCGGCGTTGTTCATCATGGTGAGCAACCACTACCCGGTGGTGTGGGGGCACCCGCAGGCCTGGTGGCTGGTGGTGGGGATCTGCATCCTCGGGGGGTTGATCCGGCACGGTTTCAACCTCGCGGGGGTGGGCCGTCCTCGGCCGTGGACGCCGAGCATCGTCGGCGCGGTGGGGCTGGTGGTCCTCGCGGTGGCGACCGGCACCCCCGTCGCAAGGGCGAATGCCGAGGTGGTCAACTTCACCGCCGTCCAACAGGTGGTGGCGGCCCGCTGTTTGTCTTGTCACGCGACGACCCCCACGCAGGAGGGCTGGGTGGCGGCGCCCAAGGGACTGGTGCTGGAGAACCGGTCGACCATCGAGGCCAACCGCGACAAGATCGGCAGGCAGGTGGCCACCGGCGTGATGCCGTTGGGCAATCTCACGGGGATGACCGACGAGGAGCGGGCGCTGGTGGTGGCCTGGGCCAGTCAGTAGGCGCTACTTCCGCGACAGCAGCGCGACGCTCGCACGCAGCGTCTCGCTGTCGATGCTGTCGAGCCAACCGGCCCCACGCTCGGCGAGGTCGTCGTCGTCGCAAGACTCTACGCGGTCGGCCAACTCGATCACCCGCAAGGCCCCGACGGCGCGCGCGGCGTCGACCACCCGCCGCATCGACACGCGCATCTCGGGGAGCAGGCCGCTACCGTGCATCCGGCGGGCGATGTCGACGGCCCGGTTGCTGGCCTCGCGGAAGTCGCTCGCCACGCCGTCGAGGAAGTCGGGGTCGCCCGGGTCCTGGAGCGCCAAGAGTTGCCCCACGACCGCCTCGTCGAGGATCGCGGCGTCGTCGAGCTGGCCCGCGCCCGGCTTCCAGCCGGTGAACCGCTCCACCGCGCGCGCGAGGTCCTCGACGACGATCGGCTTCGGCAACCACAGGTCCATGCCCGCCGAGAGGCACTTCAGCCGGTCTTCGGCGGTGGCGTGGGCGGTGAGCGCGACGATCGGGGTGTGCCCAGTGGGCGGGGGCAGCGCCCGGATCGCCGCGCTCGCCGCGAAGCCGTCCATGCGGGGCATGGAGATGTCCATGAAAATGAGCGCGTACCCCACCTGCGCGGCCTCCACGCCCTCGACGCCGTCTTCCGCCATGTCGACTTCGCACCCTAGCTTCTTGAGCATGTGCCCGACGACCTTGCGGTTGGTCTCGTTGTCCTCCACGACCAGGACGCGGATGCGGTTGCCGGTTGAGCTCACGGCGGCTCCAGATGGATGCGTCATGTTGTCACACATCGGGTGGGGCGGGCTAACTCTTTACGGGGCCCCTATACTTTTCTACTTTGCCTCCAGGTCAGCAGAGTGAGGCCGAATGTCGCATGAGCCGCCCGGAGCGCATCATGGAGAGTTCACAGGTCCTCGCGTCGATCACCGCCATCCACGAAGACGCGCGTCGTAGAGGTTTGTTCTTCCAGACGGTCACCGACGACTGCCTGACGGGGCGCGTGGTCACGCTGCACGGCAAGGAGGTGGTGTCGTTCTCCTCGTGTTCGTACCTGGGCCTGGAGCTGCACCCGGCGGTGATCCAGGGGGCCATCGACGCCACCACCCGCTACGGCACGCAGTTCTCCTGCTCTCGCGGCTACCTCTCCGCACCGCTCTACGCGGACCTCGAGTCCATGCTGGGGCAGATCTTCGGCGGCGAGGTCCTCGTCACCCCGTCGACGACGATGGCGCACCTGGCCGCGCTGCCGGTACTCGCCACCGAGAAAGACGCGGTGGTCCTCGACCACCAGGCCCACCACAGCATCCACATGGGCGCGAACCAGGCCCGTGCCGGCGGTGCGACGGTGGAGATGGTGCGGCACGACCAACTCGACCGCGCCTGCGACGTGGTGCGGCGGCTCGCGCAGAAGTGCAAGACCGTGTGGTTTTGCTCGGACGGCGTGTTCTCGATGTACGGGGACCTCGCGCCCCTGGGGGTCCTGCAGGCGATCCTGGACGTGGCGCCCAACGTGCGGCTCTACATCGACGACGCCCACGGCATGAGCTGGGCCGGCGACCACGGCCGCGGTAGCTTCCTCTCGCGCTTCCCGCTGTCTGAGCGAGTGGTTGTCGCGACCTCATTTGCGAAGGGATTCGGCGCGGGTGGTGGCTGCCTAGTCTTCGCCGACGGCGCCGAGAGGGATCGCGTGCGCCTGTCCGGCGGGCCGCTGGTGTTCTCGGGTCCGATGCAGCCGCCGATGATGGGGGCGGTGAAGGCGGCGGCGGCGATTCACCTGTCCCCCGAGATCCAGGGGCTCCAGGAGTCGTTGCGCTACAAGGTGTGGCGGGCCAACCAGCGGCTCACCGACCGGGGCATCCCGCCCATCGCGGTGAACGAGTCGCCGATCATCTTCTTGTTGTGCGGCCTGCCCCGGGTAGCGTTTCGGGTGGCGGAGCGGCTGGCGGACGACGGGATCTACGTGAACTGCTCGGTGTTTCCGACCGTGCCGATGAAGCGGGCCGGCATCCGGTTCACCCTGACGGCGGAGCACGCGGTGGACGACATCGACCGGGCCGTGGACCGCCTCGCCGAGCACATCCCGGCGGCGCTGGACGAGGAGGGCATCTCCCAAGCGGAGTTGGCGATGATGTTCGCGGGCGCGCTGCCCGAGGAGTCGCGACACAGCGCTGGTGCGGCGGAGCGTCGCAGCCGGCGCGAGCACAAGGGCACGCGCCTGGTGCTGCACCGGCACGCGAGCATCGAGGAGGTGCCGCGCGACGCGTGGAACGCGGCGATGGCGACGAACGCGCACTGCTCGTGGGACGCGCTTCGCATGCAGGAGCGGGTCTTCGGGGCGACGGCGGAGAAGCCCGAGCACCGGTGGACCTTCCAGTACCTGCTGGTCCGCGACCTCGCGGGCAAGCTGGTGGGGGCAACCTTCACCACCACGCTGTTGCAGAAGGACGACATGCTCTCCCGCGAGGAGGTGTCGCGCGAGGTGGAGGCCCGCCGGGTGGACGACCCCTACTTCCTCACCTCCAGGGTGGTGATGGTGGGCTCCTGCTTGTCGGAGGGCAACCACGTCTTCCTCGACCGCGGCGGCCCGTGGAAGGACGCGGCGCGGCTCTTGCTCAGCGCCGCCCAGCGCACGATGGACGAGGCCGAGGCGGGTGCGCTGATCGTGCGTGACCTGCCCGGCGACGACCCGGAGATGGACCAGTTCATGCTCGAGGAGGGACTGGCCCGGGTGCCGATGTTCGACACTCACCTGCTGGACCTCGCCGAAAAGGACGAGTCGGCGTGGTTCGACAGCCTCGACCGTCGGAAGCGCAAGGCGCTGCGCCCGGTGCTGGAGACCATCGACGACTTCGAGGTGAGCTTCCACGGGCATGGACTGCTGCCGCTGTCCCACGACGAGGGCAGGGAGGCGTTTTCGCTCTACGAGCAGCTCGCTTCCCGGAAGCTCCGCCTCAACGTGTTCGCCTTCCCGCCCACGCTTATGGACGGTCTCCTGGACTGCCCGTCCTGGGAAGTCGGCGTGGTGCGCATCCGGCCCGAGTGCGGCGGGCCGCCGCGACCGGTGGCCTTCTGGGCCGCACACAAACACGGTCGCGACTACGCCCCGCTGTTCTGCGGGCTCGACGACGAGTGGTTGCTCAAGCGGGAGACCTACCGCGCGATGTTCTTGTTGATGACCCGGCGCGCCCGCGAGATTGGCATGGACCACCTGCACCTCGGCATGGACGCCGAGACCGAGAAGCGCCGCTTCGGGGGCGTGCCCGCCGAGACGTGCATCTACGTCCAGGTCCGCGACCACCACGCCGGAGCCCTGCTCCGCGAGATCGCCGCCGAGGTGGCGTTCGCCCAGTCCGGCAGCGGGAGCGCGGCGTAGCCCATGAAGGACGTCACC
>CAYHRZ010000118.1:0-8537 GCA_964359125.1 uncultured Klebsiella sp.
TCCATGTGTCCCTGCCGGTGCAGGTTGGTGGCGAATATCTCCGCGTCCTCGTTGATGGTCCTGTCCTGGACGATCGTGCCGGCGTTGTCGTTGAGGTCCAGGTGGAGCCGGAATTTGTGTGTCAGGAACCAGATCTGCGATGGGTAGGCCCAGCGGCCCATGTTGCCGTAGAAGTCGTCGAGCCAGGGGTTGGTGGTGTAGGGCTCGTACACCGGGGTGAAGCCGTACTCCTGGGCGAGGAACTCCACCAGCGAGGTCTTGCCCACGCCCATGTTGCCGGCCACGGCGATGAAACGTTTCACCTAGTCGACAATATCGGCGTAGCCGCTGTTGCCGTACACGTCGGTGACCGTCACCCCGGTGGCACCCGCGGGTACCGCCCCGGAAAACGTCGTCACCCCGCTGCCCCGGCTGCCGGCGAGGTCCACGCTGGACTGCGACCCGTCGTCGTAGTCGAAGGTGAGGGTCGCGAGGTCGTACACCAGCGGGTTGGCGCCGCGCACGCTGCCCTCCATCCCCACGAGGCGGTAGCCGCGGGACGGCGCCGCGAGGTAGGCGCTGACACTTCCCCCGCTGGCGGAAACGGTGATCGCCGCGGGCGCCACCCGGAACTCGGGCGAGTAGACGACATAGGGGGCGTACGCCCAGGGCCAGGTGGTCGCGCCGTCGTCGACGAAGGTGTTCCCGTCGACCCGCAGGCGGTACACGCCCTCCGGCAGGCCCGCGCGGTCACCGTCGTGGGCCACCGCCTGCCACGCGGCGTACCACGTCCAGGTCTGCAACTCGGTGTCGGGGGTGAGTGGATCCGGGGTGGTGGTGACGAGGATGTCGGGGCCGTTGGTGACCGTGCGTCCCGAACCGGTGGTGACAGTTTCCCAGGTGCCGTCGCGCTGGAACTCCAGGGTGACGAGCGGGAAGTCGACCCCCGGGTCACCCCCCATCCAGGCGAACTGGACCAGGCCCTGCACGCGCGGCACCTCGGCGGGCACCACGATGTCGACCAGCGTGCCGGCCTCCTGCTCGTCCTCGCTGTAGAGTGGGCTGTAGAGGTAGGCCTGTGGGGTGTCGAGTAGCGTACCCGCTTCTGCTGTGATGTCCGGCTTCGCCGTGGGGAGCGGGGTTTCCGTGCCGTAGGAGGGAATGCCGAACTTGTCACACGGGTCGGCCTGCTCGACCTCCGGCGTGAGCAACAACTCCTCCGACATCGTGAGGAGTCCCTCCATGATGTGTTCGCCCTGGAGGGGACCCCAGATGTTGATGTCGGCCTCGTAGCCGCCTTGCAGCCAGTCCTCCGGGATGAGCAGGTAGCCCTCGTGGTCCTGGGCGTAGCCCACCACCATCGAGTGTTCGAAACCTAGCTCGGCCTCGGCGCGGCGCCGGAACTGCTCGGAGTACATCGCCGTCACCTCGCCGGGGAAGAAGCTCAGCAGGAAGTCGTCTTCCACCTCGGTGCCGTCGTCCCAGAGGATGGGGAGCGGGCCGATGCGCGCGGCCGTGACATAGGCCTTGGTCGACTCGGTGAGCGGCAACGCCTTCTCCTCGTCGCTGAGGTCGAAGAAGCCCGCGATGAGGTCGACCATCTTGTCGACGTCCACACAGGCGTTGTAGGGGAAGGCCTGCGCGGGCGCGAAACCGGGCAGGTAGGGCGGGTCCTCGCCGCAGAAGGCGGCGCCATAGGGGACGTTGAACTCGTCGAGGGGCGAGGCGATGCTGCCGTCGGTGTTGTAGACCACGTCGTCGGGGGTGTAGCCCTCGTCGTAGGGGGGGTAGTACCAGTCGACGCTGCCGTCGCGGGTGACGTGGATGTCCTGGTGCCCCTCGGGGACAGCGCGCCCCACCGTCTCCAGCGTGATGGTCGCCGCGCCGGTGGGGGTGGAGGCCCAAAGCTCGTAGATCGGGCCCGCCGCGTACTCGCCGACGGTCTCGAGGCGGGCGTAGAAGTCGTCGCTGCCGCCGGGTGAGGAGTCGCCCCCGGCGCCCTGGAGCATCGCGACCACGATCGGGCTGTCGAACTGCTCCTGCACCGCGAGTTCCACGTGCCCCGGCGCGTCGGTGCTGATCATCGGGCTGTCGCCGTCGAGGGTCGTGCCGTGCATGCCGAACGTGAACAGCATGCCGATCGGCTGGTCGTCGAGCGTGTCGAAGCGCATCAGCGTGAGGTAGGGGTCCTTGTAGGAGCCGGCCGGGATGTCGTCGAAGAACTGGAGGTCGTCGTTGTCGCCACGGCGGTCGTGGTACACGGCGCCCCCGTCCCAGTCCTTGGCACGACTCACGCCGATCTTGGCGGGCTGCTTGGTGTTGTAGGCTTCGGTCGCGACCGATGTCATGGTGTCGATCAACCGCTCGTACACCTCGCGGTTGAAACGGTCGGAGCCCAGGTAGTAGGTGACCTGGTCGGAGAAGTCGCCGTAGGAGGCGTGGCTGTGGTTGGTGGCCACGACCACCTTGCCGTCGAGGTCTCGCCCGGTGGCCTCGCCGATGGTTTTTTCGAGGTCCTCGACCAGCATGTCGAAGCTGTAGATGACGTCGAGCTTCAGGATCACCAGGTCCTGGTCGCCGTTGTCGATCCAGAAGGCCTTCGCGGGCACGCGGGTTTGTACGCCTGCCGAGGGGGCGAACTCGCTGCGGTACTGGCTGTCGCGCCGGTCGGCCTTGCCGCTGCCGCCGAAACAACCGCAGCGCGAGGTGTAGCCGGAAAGTGGCACGCCCACGGGCAGGTCGACGAAGGCCTCGGCCGCGCCCACCGCCACCGCGCCCGGGACGGCGGCGGGCGCGCCCGCGTTCTCCTCGGCGGGGTCACAGGTGGGCTCGGGCACGGGCTCGGCGGGGGGACAGCCGAGCAACAACAGGGTGAGCGGGAGGAGAGGTCGCACGCGGGGCTCCGGCCGCCGGGCACGCGCCCCGCGGGGAGCGGATGATAATGCCCGGCGATGCCCTCTGCCGACCCCGTCGTGCTCGAGACCCTGCCTTCCGAGGTTGCAGGCGTGCGACGGCTCTTGCTCCGGGGGGACCGCGGCGGCGTGGTCGAGGCGCTGGAACTCCCACCGGGCCGCGCGGAGCAGGTGCCCCAGGGTGGGATCTTCGCCGCCTTCGCCTTCGACGGGACGAGGATCCTGCTCGGGCCGCCCCTGGCCCGGCGCCTGTCGGAGTTGCGGCCGTCCCCGCTCGCGGTGCTCGGGGTGGCGCTCCGCTTGTTGGAGGATCTCGAGACCCTGCACCGGGTTGGCGGCGTTCACGGTGGGATCGCGGCGGACGGCGTCGGGGTCGACGAGTTGGGCTGCCTCCGGGTGCGACCGGCCCTGCACCTGGCCCGGGATCTGTCGCCGCAGGGCGACGTGGCGGCGCTGGGCGCCGTGGTGCTGGGGCTGGTGAAGCCCGAGGCACTGGAGGCGGCGGGCGTGAAGCACGCCCGGTCCTGGCTCTCCGGCGTGGGCGCCGGGGGACGAGTGGGTTTTCCCGATGCCCGAGCGGCGCGGCAGGCGCTCTCCGCCGCCACCCGCGGCCTCGACGCCCAGGGGGCGGCCACGACCTTCCTCGAAGCCTCGGGGGTGAAAATCCCGGCCGTGGCGCGGGAGTTGCGGGTGCGGCCCGTGCCCACGTCGGCCCCCGAGCCCGGGCCTGCCGCGGCCTCCTCGTCGAGCCGGGCCATCGCCGCGCGCGTGGCCGACGCCCGGCGGTGGATCGACGAGGCGGCGTCGGCCGTGCAAGAGGAGCGCTTCGTCCGCGAGTCGCGGATCGACCAGCAGGTGGCCGCGTTGTCGCGGGAGTTGCACGAGCGCACGGACCGCGCGGTCGAGGCGGCGCGGGCGCTCTCCACCGCGGAGGCCGAGCACCTTGTCCGGGCGACGCCGACGCGGGCGATGCTCTTCGTCCACGAGGGGCACCACCGCCAGGCAGCGCTGCCCACCGCTGAGCCGCCGGAGATCCAGGAGAACGAGGCGTCAGAGGCTGATAGCGCCGCCATCGAGGCCCCCGAGGCCGAGAGCGTGGACGACGAGCGCTCGGTCGACAGCGCCATGGGCATGAAGGTGGGGGTGCCCGGCGGCGACGCGCTGGTCGAGAGCGTGCACCGTAGCGAGACCGCCGACGTACCCGAGGTCCAGCCGCCGGGGGCGCGCGGCGCAGGGGAGGAGGAGGCCGGCGCGGCGGTGGAAGACGCGGTTGCCGCGGAGGCGCGAGCGGCGGAGCGGGTCGTCGCCGAGGAGGCGGCCCGGGTTGCAGCGGAGGAGCGGGCGCTGGAGGAGGCGCGCGCGGCCGAGCGGGTCGCCGCCGAGGAGGCGGCGCGGGTTGCAGGGGAGGAGCGGGCGGCGGAAGTTCGCCAGGCCGAGGAGGAGGCGGCGCGGATCGCGGCCGCGGAGCGCGCGGCGGCGGAGCGGGCGGCAGAGGAGCGGGTCGCGGCGGAGCGGGCTACCGCGGAGGCGGCGCGGATCGCGGCGGAGGAACGGGCCCAGGCCGCGCGGATCGCCGAGGAGGAGCGCGCCGCAGCGGAATCCCAGGCCCAGGCCGCGCGCGTGGCCGAGGAAGAACGGCTCGCGGCGGACGCCCGGGCCCAGGCTGAGGCGGCGCGAATCGCCGAGGATGAGCGCGCCGCAGCGGGGGCGCCAGCGGCAGGCGAGACCGTCCCCCCGAGCCCTCTCCCGCTCGCGGGAGAGGGTGGCCGAAGGCCGGGAGAGGGCAGCGCCCGCTCGAAGGCCGCACACGACGACGCCGAGAAACCCGACCCCGCCGAGCAGTTCCCCGACGACGACCCGGACAGCCGCCCCGGCATCGCCCGCTGGGAGGGCGCCGTCGGCGTGACGGGCGACGCCAGCCGAATGCACGAGAAGGGCCCTGGGAAGTGGACACTCCAGGGGCGGTCGATGGAGGACCTCGCGGAGCAGTTGCCGCCCGGCGAGGCGCGGGCGCTCGACATGAGCACCGAGCGCCGTGCACCCGTCCCGTGGGCCTGGGTCGCGGGTGGTGCGGTCGCGCTCGGCGGGCTGGCCTGGCTGGCCTGGGGCTAACAATCGGGGATGGTACACAGCACCGCCACGCCAACACGTCCCTGTCAACCAACTCCACCAGGTCCCGCGGTCTCCCCGACCTGGTTGACACCGGCAGCCCGTCCGCCCACCGACCCGTCGTCGCGACCGACGGCCCACGCCAGGACGATCCCGTGCTTTCCCCCACGAAGCCCTCGTCCAGCGGCACCGCCCGGCGCAGCGCCGCTTGCAGCCGGACGGCGCGCACCTCGCGGTGATGGACATCCCATCTTGCCAGCTTCCACACCGCCTGCCGCGTGAGCCCCAGCGCGGCCGCCACCTCCGATCCGGGCGCCTCCGCCGCCCGGATCGCCGCCGCTCGGGCCCGGACGACAGCGGCCCCTCGCCCCTCGAGCGAGGGCAGCGCGAACGCCGAGCACGCCGCCTCGGCAAGGCCCTCGGTCCCGGGAGCCTCGTCGAGGCTCGATAGGCCGAGGTGTACGAGCAGCGACCCGCGCGTCACCCGGGGCAGGTGGTCCCGGACGCGCGATGCCAGCGAGGGCGCGGTCACCCGCAGGCCGAGCACGTCGAGCACGCTGCTGCCTTCTTGCAGCGGGTCGTTGCCCACCCCGTGCTTGGCGTCCTGCCGCAGCACGTAGTGAAAGGACTCGCCCAGGTGCCACTGGTCCAAAACCGGCTTGCGTACCGTCAGCAGCAGCGGCACGCCGGCGTGGATGCCACGCGCGAGCATAAGCCGTAGACGACGAGCTAGGGCTTGAACCTGCGCCTCGTCGAACAGGCCAAGGACGTGTTGGTGCGTGTCGACCACGCGCCAGGCCAAGACCGGGAAGTCCTCCACGAGTCGCGACATGACCCGCGCCAGCCACCGCCGCGCGGCGCGAGACGGCGCCAGCGGCCGGTCGTCGCAGAGGCGAAACACGAGGTGGAAGCCGAGGGCGGGCACGGCGCGGAGGCTAGCCACCGAAGCACAACCGGCAAGGGTTGCCGACCGGCCACCCCGATCGCACCCACACGGGGCCTCGCGGGTCGCACCGCGACCGACCACCCCGATCGCACCCACACGGGCCTCGCGGGTCGCAGAGCGACGCCGCCAGGGTGACCGAGCCCCGGGGACGCCGGGTACCGGGCTACCGCGACGCCACCCCCAGCCGGACCGCGTCGTAACCAAAACGTGCCCGGACCGCGTCGATCGCCACCCCTGCCCGCGGCCGCGACGGCAGGAACAGCGGAACCTGCACGCTACCCGGTTCCAAGTTGGACAGTTGCACCCCCAGCAGCCTCACCCGCCGTCGCCGGTCCCAGGCGCCCAAGAACAGCGCCCGCGCCACGGCACCCACGTCGGCCTCCGCGCTCGTCGGCGAGCCGGAGCGGCCCCGCGTGAAGGTGGAGAAGTCGGCGTAGCGAAGCTTGATACTCACCGTTCTCGCCACCCCCCCGCGTCGCCGCAGGCGCCACGTGACCCGCTCCACCAGCGCCGAGAGGGCGTCGAGCACGGCCCGCTCGTCGCCCAGGGCGGCGAAGAATGTTCGCTCGTTCGACAAGCTCCCGTCGGTGCTCTCGTCGTGTTCCTGGAACGCCGGTCGGTCCGCGTCGGGGAGCGGACCCGAGGGGCGAAGCGCCTCCCGCAGTCGCGAGGCCATGCCCTGCACCGGGGCCGGGCCGTCGGGCACCGCCGACAACTGGCCCAGGGTGTGAATGCCAGCCCGGTGCAGAACCCCCTCCGCCACCGGCCCGATGCCCGGCAATTTCCGCACAGGTAGGCCCTCCACGAAGGCCCACTCCTGGCCCGCGCGCACCATCCACACGCCCGCCGGCTTGGCCTTCCCGCTGGCCATCTTCGCCACCGACCGCGACACGCCGATGCCCACGCTCGACGGCAAGCCCGTTTCGGCCTGGATCTCGTTGCGCATCGCCCACACCACCCGCTCGATGGTGGCGTCGGCGTCGGCATCTGCCGACCCGAGGTAGAGCCGCTCGCAGCCGTGGAAGTCGAGGTAGAACTCGTCGATACTCGCGGTGCGCACCACCGGGCACCAGCGCTCGATGATGCGCTTGACGCGCGCCGCGTACTCCCCGTAGGTGCTGTGCCGCGTGGGGACAAAAACCGCCCCGGGCGCGAGCTTCGCTGCCTCCAAGAGGCGCATCCCCGACCGCAGCCCCAGGGCACGCACCTCGTAGCTACACGAGGTCACGACCCCACGGTCCCCCTTCTGCCCGCCGACAACGACCGGTTTGCCCACCAGCGAGGGATCCAACAGCCGCTCGACCGACACGAAGAAGGTGTCGAGGTCGAGGCAAGCGAGGCGGGGAGCGATCACCTGAACAAGTGTATAGTAACGTGGCGTGAGTGACAAGTCCGGGAGAACGAACCCGCCGGGCGGCCGCCGTCGCCCCGGTAATCCCGGACGTTAGGTGCGACCGGTGGTGCTCATCCTCGCCTGCCTCCTCGGACTCGCGGGCACCAGCTTGTCGCTGGTGGCGCTGGGCATGAACCAGCCCAACGTTGCCGCCCTCGCCGTCGCCACGGCGATGATCGGCGTGTGTCTCGCCGCCCTCTACCGCCACGCGCGGCGCGACCCGGCCACTGCCGTGGGCCTGACCGGCAGCGGCGCCCTCGGCGCGGCGGTGCTCTCCGTGGCGATGGTCACCCTGGGCGACCGTCCCCACGCGCTCACCTACGTCGTGGCCGGGTCCACCAGTCTCATGGCCCTGGCGGCCATCGCCTGGTTCGTCCGCGCCCACCGGCGCCCGGACCCGCTCCCCAACCCCCTCCGGGCGCACTTCGCGGCGGGCTCGATCCGCGAGCTCGATGGCGTGCAGTTTGTGATCGCGACCGGCGACACCGAAGTTCGCCCAGGCGGGGCGCTCCCGGTGGTGGTGCTCGCCCAGAATGGCTGGGACAGCGACCGCTATTTCACCCTCTCGCTCGTCCCCGAGCGGCGGCTGGCCCTCGACCAGGGCCGCTTCCTGGTGCCGCCCCCCGCACGGGTGCGCCTCCCCCCGGGTGCCTGCGCGGAGGTGGTGGTCGTCGCGGTCGCACCGCTGTCGCCGGTGGGCCGCCACCCGCTGCTCGTGCTTCCCGGCGTACAAGGCGAGGGCGGCGCCCGCGTGCGGCACTGGCGTGCGGCCACCTACGAGGCGCCCGTCTCGCCGGCCTTCACCCTGCTCGGGGCCCTGGGCGGGATGGTGTTCACCGGTGGCGGCCTCCGGGTGCAGGCGACGGTCGTCGGCGTGGCCACCGGCGAGAGTCACACCGCCGACACCCGCTCCACGCTGGTCTACGAGCCGCCGCCGGAGCTGGTGGCCGAGGCGCGAGCGTAGGCAGCGGACCGGCACGGCCCCTCCCAGGCTCGCGGGCGGGGGCGGTGATCCGCAGATCATGCGCCGGCATCCCTGCGACCCGCCGGCTGCTGGGTCGGCGCGCCGCCGTTGGAAAGGCTTAACGCTTAACCTCCGACCCCTGGTAGGGGAGTGGTCACGACGCGGCCCGTGGGCACCACCGCCCGAGCTAGATCGCCCCCCGTGGACCTCGTCGACCAGGCCGCCGCGCTGCCC
>CAYHRZ010000118.1:8547-11783 GCA_964359125.1 uncultured Klebsiella sp.
GCCGGGGGTGTACCTGTTCCGCGACCGCGACGGCGCCGTGTTGTACGTGGGCAAGGCCGTCAACTTGCGGGCGAGGGTGGCGCAGTACCTCTCCGGTCACGACGAGCGCTTCATGGTGCGCTACCTCGTGGCGGCAGCGCGTACCGTGGAGGGCATCGCCGTTCGCAACGAGAAAGAGGCGCTCCTCCTGGAGAATGGCCTCATCAAGGAGCACCAGCCGCGGTACAACGTGAAGCTGCGCGACGACAAGGAGTTCCTGAGACTCCGCGTCGATCCCCGGCAGTCCTTCCCCCGGTTGACGACCACCCGAAGGGTCGCGACCGACGGTGCCCGGTACTTCGGCCCGTACCCCACCGCCACGCAGGCGCGCGGCACGCTGGCCTTCGTGCAGCGTCACTTCAAGCTGCGGACCTGCTCGGACCGGGTCCTCGCCACTCGTAAGCGCCCGTGCTTGCTCTACCAGCTCGACCGTTGCACGGCTCCGTGTGTGGACCTCGTGTCTCCCGCCGCCTACGCCGAGCAAGTCGACGACGCGATGTTGTGCCTGGCCGGCAAGAACCGCGAGCTTGTCCCCCGACTCGAATCGCGGATGCAGGAGCACGCCGAGGCCGAGCGCTACGAGGCCGCCGCGAAGCTCCGCGACCTGTTGGCCACGCTGCAGAAGTCCACCCAACGACAGGCCGTGGCCGACCTGCGCCATGGTGCTCGCGACGCCTGGGCGCTGTACCGCGAGGCGGACCGGGGCGTGGTGGCCTGCCTGCCCACCCGCGAGGGCCAGGTGATGAGCCCGCGCACCTTCCCCTTCGAGGGCGAGATCGGCGACGACGCGGCGGTGCTGAGCACCGTGCTCAACACGTGGTACGCCGAGCACGAACTGCCCGCCGAGATCCTCGTGCCCGTGGAATTGCCCGACGCCCCGGCGCTGGTGGAGATCTGGGGTGGCAAGACCCGGCTCGCTGTCCCCCGGCGCGGGGAGAAGGCCGACGCCCTGCAACTCGCGCTCAACGGCGCGAGAGCGCGGTTCACCAGCACCCACTCCGACGCCGACCGGGTTGGACGGGCGTTGTCGACCATCGCCGAGATCGCTGGCCTCGACGGTCCGCCGTGGAGGGTGGAGTGTTTCGACAACAGCAACCTGCTGGGACAAGAGCCCGTCGCGAGCCAGGTGGTGTTCATCGACGGTCGCCCGTCCCGCAAGGACTACCGGCGGTACCACGTCAAGACGGTGGTGGGGGCCGACGACTACGCCACCATGCGGGAGATCATCGGTCGACGGATGCGCCGCGCCATCGAGGAAGGCGAACTGCCCGACTTGCTGGTGGTCGACGGCGGCCGGGGACAGCTCGGCGCCGCTCTCGACGCCCTGCGCGAGCTGGGGCTCGACGACCAGCCGGTGATCGGCATCGCCAAGCCGCGCACGGAGCACGCTCGCGGGGATCGCGACGCGGTCGACAAGATCATCGTCCCGGGGCGCGAGGAACCCGTCATCCTGCGTCACGACGACCCCGCCCTGCGCCTGCTGCAGCACATGCGCGACCAGGCGCACGAGACCGCCATCGGCTTCCACCGCAAGACCCGCTCCAAGGCTCGGCTCACCTCGACGCTCGACGAGATCCCCGGCATCGGCAGGAGCCGGCGACTCGCACTACTGCGCCACTTCGGCTCTCTGAGCGCACTACGGGCGGCGAACGCGGAACAAATCGCGGAAGTGCACGGGATCGGCCAGCGAGTCGCCGCCACGATTTTCGCCGCGCTGCACCCGCCCGAGCCGCAGACTCGGTAGACTGGCCGGCGGAGGCGTTTCCATGTTCCTGGTTCTTTCACTCTTGGCTTGTGGCGGCGGCGGCGGCAAAGACTCTGGCGCGGGCGACACGTCAGAGCACGCGCACTTCGACGCGGCCGCGAAGTTCGACGAGTCCTGCGGCGGTTGCCACGGGGCCGACGGCACGGGCGGCATCGACATCGGCGGCACCCCGAGCGCCAACCTCACCGAGCGCGTGCCCGCGATGACCGACGACGAGATCACCACCGTCGTCACCGAAGGCAAGGGCAACATGCCGGCGCAGCTCTCCACCGACGACGAGGTGGAGCACATGATCGAGTACCTGCGGGCCACCTTCCCCTAGCCGGGGGGTAAGTCGCCTCACCGGCGCCGCACCTCGGGGCCCCCTCCCCTTGCGCGAGAGGGGCCCCACGCGCCATGATGCAAGGGTCGAGGACTCTGCCCATGCGCGTGATGCTGATCCGGCCGCCAGCGAAGCACACCGTCGAGTCGGAGGTGCCGGAGGCGGTCTCGGCCGAGAACTTGAGCTACCCGCCGCTGGCCTTGATGGCCATCGCGCAGGTGCTGCGCGACTACTCCGAGCACGAGGTCACCATCCTCGACGCCCAACTCGACGACCTCGAGTACGACGTCATGGAGCAGAAGATCCGAGACTGGAAGCCTGACGTCGTCGGTGTCACCGCCTTCACGGTGCAACTGGTCGACGTGCTCCGGACCGTGCAAACCGCGAAGAAGGCCGGGGCGAAGTACGCGGTCGTCGGTGGGCCGCACGTCAGCGACTTCCCGCGGGAGTGCGTGGGGCTTCCGGGCGTCGACGCGGTGGTCAAAGGCGAGGGACAACGCCCCATGCTGGACCTCTGCGACGCCTGGGCCCAGGGCAAGACCGCGAAGGGCATCCCCGGCACGATGGCGCACCCCGACGACCCGGTGCCCCAGGAGGACGTGTACTTCAGCAACAACCTCGACGAGTACCCGGTCATCGACCGCACGCAGGTCGACTACAAACGCTACTACGATGTGATGGGCAAGGGCGGCATCTTCACGACGATCATCAGCTCCCGGGGTTGCCCCTACCGTTGCACCTTCTGCAACACCCCGCGGCACCGCTACCGCGTGTCCAGTCCCGGCCGGGTCTGCGACGAGCTGAAAGCCTGTTTGGACCTCGGCATCGAGGAGTTCTACTTCGTCGACGACACCTTCAACATCACCAACCAGCGGGTGATCGACCTCTGCGACGAGATCATCAAGCGTGGCCTGAAACTCCGGTGGACGGTCCGCTTCCGCGTGAAGGGGGTCACCCGCGAGTTGCTGGAGAAGATGAAGGCAGCTGGCTGTCAACGCATCCAGTTCGGCGTGGAACAGGGCACCGAGGAGGGCTTGCTGCGTCTCAAGAAAGACGTGACGGTCCGGGAGATCGAGAGCGCCTTCCGCCTCTGCCGCGAGGTGGGCATCA
>CAYHRZ010000119.1:0-11767 GCA_964359125.1 uncultured Klebsiella sp.
GAGGCCACCACCACCGCGCCCTCGTCGGAGAACATCTTCCAGAAGTCGTTGAAGCTCGTCCAGTTCGGCGGGCCCTCCACCACCAGGCGGTACTTCTGCCGGTCCAGTCTCCCTGATGGCGTTTCCGGGCCGAGCCCGGCGGCCGCGCGCGCCTCCACCTCCTCGCGCAGGGCCCGGTAGTAGTCCACGCCCTCCTGGGTGCCCCGGAAGGCCGAGAAGATGGGGCCGATGTAGTAGACGCCGCCAAAGTAGCTGTCGATCGGGGATGGCTTCTGCTTGGCGCTGTGCAGGACCGCCACCAAGTCGTCTTCCATGGCGCGGGAGCGCGCCAGCGCCGCGCGGACCCGGTCCTCGTCGTAGCGCCGCCCGGTGACGCCTTCGAGCGCCGGCACCACCGTGTCGCGGATCTGCTTGACCATGTAGTCGCGCTGCGAGGCCGAGATGGCGCCGTCGCCCTGGTACGGCACCTGCAGGAACACCGTGGGACAGTCGTACTGCTCGCGCAACAACTCGAACCACTTCATGAAGGTGTAGCAGCCGGTGTAGCTCAGCAGCAGCAAGTCAGGCTTGGGAAGCCGCGTTCCCGTGGGTCCGACGTTGCCCGTGCGCGCCATGCCGATGTCGCACTTCACGTAGGTACACACGTCCTCGGAGTGCCCCACCTTCTCGGCCTCGGCGATGTAGGCGCGCGACTTTTGCCGCATGCCCGACTGCAACGCGTTGATCTCCGGCAACAGCGGCAGGGCGTCGAAGCTGCGGATCAGCTCGGTGAGGTTCCCGGGAACAAAGGTGTACACCACCTTCTCGCCCGTCCGGGGCGCGTCCTCCAGGCGCCGGAAGTGCGCGCCGATCATCTCTTTTTGCAGCTCCATCGAGCGGTCCTTCGACATCAGCCCCCTCCCCACAGTTTGATGGCATCGGAGAACGTGCCCGCCTGCTCCCGGAACTGTTGGAACTGCCCGGTGTTCTCGCTGTATTTGAAGGCGATGCAGGGCACCCCGGCGGCCTCGGCGCCGGCCCGGAGCATCGGCCGGTCCAGGAGGGCCGGGTCGCAGAAACTCGGGGCCGCGAAGATCACCCCGTCGGCCCTCGACGCCCTCGCGCGGTCGGCCACGAGTCGCCGCTTCGCGCCGGGGTCGGCCTCGTAGAACACCGGGCACTTCACGGCGTCGTACACCAGCGACCGGGCGAGCGCCTGGTAGGGGTCGCCCTGCGTGGAAACCTCGCCGTCGATGGTCCGGTTCCCGACGAGGAAGTCGTCGTCGACGATGTAGCAGCCGGCCCGTTCGAGCGTCTTGATGAGCCCCAGGGGAGGCTGCTCGCAGAAGGCGCCCACCAGGATCACGCGGCTGTTGTCCCTCGGTGCGGCCCGGGACGCGTCGACGGCGCGGAGGTAGTCCGCCGCCATCTCCAGGAAGGCCTCGGCGGGCAGCACCTCGCCGGCGCGGAGCACCAGGTACAGTTCCTCGCTGGGCACGCGCTCCGGGAAGGCCACGCGCGCGGCGTAGAGTTGCCGGACCGCGTCCCGCACGCGGTTGTAGAGGGCAATGCTGGCGCGCAGGGCCTCGACGTCGGGCGCCGTCCCGGCGAGCGCGGCCAGCTCGCGGTGCAACACGCGCAATTCCTCGGCCCAGAAGTCACTCATCGCGCCGACGGCACCCCCCTGCGGCAGGTCCAGGTAGCGCACGTACATCTCGGGCTTGAGCACCTGCCAGGCACCGGAGAGGTTCCTGATCACGTCACACGTCGACGGGAACAGCATGCCGCTGAAGTGGTCGAGGCGGCCCGACAGGGCGAGCTCCACCACCGAGCGGGGAAGGTGGCAGATATAGGACTGGTAGTAGGCGTCGCCCCGGATGATCTCCAGCAAGTCGCCGCCACCGTGTACGCCCACCGGCAACATGCCACAGGCGTGGATCACCTCCCGGGGGGCGTACACCGGCAGGTACCCCACCGCCTTGCGACCCGACGCGACCTCGGCGCCGACCGACGCGAAGTCCAGGTCCTCGTAGAGCGCGCGGGCGCGGCTGACGATCGCGGCGCGGCTCACGCGTGCCTCCACTCGGGCTGCCGCTTTTCTACGAAGGCGGTGATGCCCTCCACCGGGTCCGAGTGGCGCATCATGTCGTCGAGGTAAAGGCTCTCCAACCGCGGCAGTTCCTCGCGCAGGGCGGCGAGGAAAGGCGCGCGGGAGGCCTGCCAGGCGTAGCGCACGGCCACCGCGCTCAGGGCGCCCAGGTGGGCGCTGTACCAGGCGTCGAGCGCGGCCTCGGGGTCGTCGACGACGAGGTCGAAGAGGCCAGTCGAAAGGGCCTGGCCCGCGGGGATCACCTCGCCGGTGATCACCAGTCGGGTGGCCGTCGCGCCGCCCACCCCCCAGCGCAGCCCCATGGCGGCCACGGGCGGGAAGACCCCGAGCGTGACCTCGGGGAAGCCGATCCGTGCGCTGGCGTCGGCCACCACGAGGCCGCAGGTCGCCACCAGCTCGGCGGCGCCGCCGAGGCAGTGCCCCCGGACCAGGGCCGCAGTGGGCACACCAAGCTCCTCGATGTCGAAGAAAAGGTTGTGGAACCTGCGGAGCATGTCCTCCACCCGCCCGGGCAGGTGCGCGGGCACGCTGGCGCCAAAGCTGAAGTTCGGACCCTCGCCCTCGAAGACCAGCAGCTTGAGCCCCGAGATGGCGCCGCAGCCCTCGACGACACCGCGCAAGGCGTCGACCATCTCGCTGTCGAGCACGTTGGCGCGGGGGCGCCGCAGACGGACGCGGGCCACCGCCCCCCCGTGGGTGAGGCCGAAGTCGATCGGCCCGCTCACGCGCGCGCCCGGGTGCCGGCCGGGCCCACCGCCAGCACGAGTTCCTCGCCCCAGCGCTCACCCTCGGCCAGCCGACGGCGCAGGGCCGGGAAGTCGACCTCCCGGTCGCGCCCCTTACCGTCGTTGAACGCTCGAAAACCGGCGTTGGCCTCGGTCATCATGTTGAGGGCGAGCCAGGCGCGGTTGCCCTCGCGGTTCTTGTCCCACCACGAGAGCTTGTGCTTCCGGATCGACTCCACCGTCTTGGAAAGGCAGCCGGGGAAGGTCATGAGTAGCTTGCCACAGAGCGCGTCGACCGTGCTGTCGAGTAGAGACAGGTCCACGTGGCCGCGCCCCACCAGGGCCTTGGCGTCGTCGAGGTCGGGACCGGACTTCGGCTCTCCCGCGCGGGCGCGCCCGTAGCCGTCGACACCGTCGAGGTGGACCAGGGGGTTCGGCAGGTAGTGGCCGTCGACGCGCAGGCCAGGGACGATGTCGGTCAACAAGCCGAGGCGGAACGCCTTGTGTGCGCTCCAGGGCTCGCAGGCGGTGCACGAGTACATGGCGTGCTCGACGCCCACGAACAGGGGGAGGAAGTCCGTGGCGCCGCCGTCGGGCGCGCTACCGTGCCGGGGGCCCGCCTGCCCGAACCGCGCGAGGTCCTGGGCGATGGAGTAGTCGCAGGCCATCCCGATTTCCTGTCCCCCGCCGATGCGCATGCCGTTCACGCGGTTGATCACCGGCTTGTCGCACTCGAGGATCGCCGACACCATGTCGTTGAAGAGGCGCATGTACTGCCGGTACTCCTCAGGCTGGCCCGCGTAGTACTCCGCGTACTCCTTGGTGTTCCCACCGGTGCAGAAGGCGCGGTCGCCTGCGCCGGTGAACACCACCGCCACGCAAGCCCGCTCGTTGCTCGCCCGGCGGAACGCGAGGATCACCTCCTTGATGGCATCGGTGGTGTAGCTGTTGAGCTGCTCGGGGTTGTCGAGCACGATCCACGCGACGTGCAGCCCCTCGGCCACGCCGCCACCCGGCCGGTGGACAGGGCGCTGCGCGTAGCGCACGTGCTCGAAGGCATGGTCGACGAGGTCGTGGTTCTTCCAGGCAAACATGGCGTGAGCTCCGAGTTCAGGGGACAAGCACGATGCGCCGCGACTCGTGGTGGAGGCGCAGGTCGTGGAGGGCCTCGACGACGTTGTCGAGCGGGCGGAAGGTGGTTTGCCCGGCGACGTCGATTTTTCCCTCGAGGACGAGCCGGATCACCGCCGGGTAGAGTTCCGGGGGACAACCCCAGTTCCCGATCGCCTCGGCGTCGAAGGCCATCAGGTTCGAGAGCCGGACATCGACGCTGTCGAGGGTGTACCCCACCACCAGGAGCTTGGCGCCGTGCACCAGGAGGCTCCAGGCGGTGCGTTGGCCCGCCGCCGTTCCGCTACACTCGGCGAGGACCCAGCGCGTGCTGGCGCCGCCCCGCTCCGCCACCCACGCGCCGATCCGCTTTTTCACCGCGCGGGCGTCGTCGCTGCGGGGGTCGAGCGCCAGGCCGCAGCCCAACGACCCGGCGGACGCCAACTTCCCCGGGTCGACTTCGAGTGCCACGACGAGGGCCCCCAGGGCCGCCGCGACCTGGGCGCAGTACCCGCCCACCCCGCCGAGGCCGACCACCACCACGACGTCGCCCTGGCCCACGCCTGCACGCGCCAGCGCCGCGTAGGCGGTCGACACCGCGTCGGCCACCACCGCGAGGTGGCGGAGGGTGAGATCCGGGCATCCCGGCAGCGGGTCGTCGGCGTCCGCGGGCGCCCCGGGCACCTCGCAGAGCGCGTGGGCGGGCACCACGACGTGCGAGGCCCAGCCGCCGTCGCAGTCGTTGCCGGGGAACACCTGGTGCTTGCAGATCATCGAGCGCCCCGCCCGGCACTCGGGGCACTTCCCACAGGGGATCACCGCCGGCACGACCACCGCCTTGCCGACCAAGTGCGCGCCCTCGTGGCCCGCCGCCCTCACGAAGCCGCTCACCTCGTGGCCCAGCACGAGGGGCAGGCCGTGCCGCGTGCGCACGCCCTGGTCCAGAAAACCCAGGTCGGTGTGACAGATGCCACAGCCCGCCACCTCCACCAGCGCCTGGTCGTAGGCAAGGGCCTCGAAGGTGCGGAGTGTGCGACGAGGCGGCTCGCCGGGTGCCACCATCTCCCATGCGTAGGCGGTGATCGGGAGGGGCATGTGGAGCCCCCGTGCAAGCGGCGGGCCAGCCCCGCCTCGACGCCCGCCCGCGTGCCCGGCCTAGCCGCCCAGCAACTCCGGGTGAACCATCAGCACCTTGTAGACCCAGCCTCCCAGCATCCCGAACAGCAAGACGCCAGCCGCCGTGCTCTCGCGACGATCCACCCAGGCCAGCACGCGCTTCCAGTAGCCGGCCCCGGTGACGAGGTCCATCGCGCCGACGATCGCGAACACCACCGTGGCGGCGAAGAGCACCAGTCCGAAGGGCTGGTTGACGAAGGCGTCCCAGGGGCGGAAGTCGGCGTAGAGGGAGAACGCCGTGGTCATGCCGCACATCGGGCAGGGGTAGCCGGTGAAGTGCATCATCGTGCACTCGCCCATGCCCAACTGCACGTGCGTGCCGAAGCCCTGGGGGTCCGGGTCCAGCCACCGGGCCAGGCCGAGGACCACCCAAGACGGGACCGCGAGCACGGCGCCCACCACCCGGTTGGTGCGCCTTCCCCCGACCTTGTCCATGTACTGGGTGGCCTGGGCCACGCCCTCGTTCACCTTCTCGGCCAGGGCGTCGATCATCCGTCCTCCTCGACCACCGCGGCCGCGAGCACGGCCTCCACGGTGGCGGCGTTTCGTTCCATGGCTTCCAGGCGATCACGATAGCCGCGTTTCACGGCGCGCAGCTCGCTGGCGAGGTTCAGAGCAGTGAGCATGGCGGCGGTGTACTGGTCCACGCCGTTCTTGCGGTCGGTCAACAGGCGCATGCGGCGGTCGATGTCGAGGGCCGCGGCCTCCAGCTCCTCGCCATCGTCGGCCTTGAGCGTGTAGTTCCGCCCGAGGATGGTGATCTGCTTCTGCACGACCGGGCGCCTAACCGCACCGGAATCCCCGTGCGCCCCCTCGCGACAAGGCGCGACATGGCATAGCTTGCCCGGCCCGCAAGGGTGCCCCTCCCCTCCCCGCAGGTTCACCGGCCTTGTCCCCCGCTGGCGCCTCCGCTCTCGCCTTCTTCGCCGTCGCGGCCGCAGTGGCGTTGGGCACGCTGTTGGTCGCAGCAATCCTGCGCGTCCGGGCGAAGGTCATCCCGCCCACCCAGGGGCTCACCTACGAGTGCGGAGAGGAGCCGGAGGGCCTGGCGCAGGTGCGGTTCCACCCCCGGTACTACGTCGTGGCGCTGGTCTTCGTGGTGTTCGACGTCGAAGCCGCGTTCCTGTTGCCCTGGGCGCTGAACATCGAGACCGGCGGCATCGTCGTGATGGTCGAGATGTTCGTCTTCCTCGGCATCCTGTTGCTCGGCTGGGCCTACGCCGTCCGCAAAGGCGCGCTGACGTGGCAGTGAACGAGGAGAACGAGGCCTTCGTCCACCCGCTGTACGAGGCGCTGGCGCAGTTCCCCGGGGCCGACGTGGGCTTCACCACGGCCGACAAGGTGCTCACGTGGGGGCTCACCAACGCGCTGTGGGTCTTCCCCATGGCCACGAGTTGCTGCGGCATCGAGTTCATGGCGGCCGCCTGCTCCCGCTTCGACCTCGATCGCATCGGCACCATCGCGCGCGGCACGCCCCGGCAGTGCGACGTGATGGTGATCGCCGGCACCATCACCGTGAAGATGGCGCCGCGGGTGAAGAAACTCTGGGACCAGATGCCGGAGCCCAAGTGGGCCATCGCCATGGGCAGTTGCGCGATCTCCGGCGACTTCTACCGCGACATCTACAGCGTCGTCCCCGGCGTCGACACGTTCATGCCGGTCGACGTGTACGTGCCCGGATGTCCCCCGAACCCCGACGCCCTGTTCATGGGGATCCGGCGCTTGCAGGAGAAGATCCGCGCCAAGCGCGAGGGCCACTGGACCGAACCCGAACTCCGGCCCGACACCGTCGGCCTCCGGGCGCCGACCATCGCGCGGATCGGCGACCCCGCGCGGGACCCCTCGGTCGACGCCGACCAGATGGAAGCGGTGCTGGGCCTCGACCCCGGCGGTGGCCTCCGCCGCCCGGAGAAGTCCTGATGGACTTGTCGCGTTTCGATCTCGTCGAGGTCGACGGCGCCTACGTCGTCCCCGCTAGCAAACTACTGGATGTCGCGACATTCCTGAGGAATGACGACTTCGCGTACTTCGTGTACTGCGCGGCGGCGCACTACCCCGCCGTCGTCCCCCCGCCAGCCGCCGAGGGCGCCGAACCGCCGGCCGAGCCGCCGCCCGTAGAACCGGACCGGGTGCTGGTGGAGTACCGTCTCCGCCGGTTGCCCAACACCGACGTGGTGCTGCGGGTGTGGGTCCCCACGGGCGAGCGTTGCCCATCGCTCGCCGGGCTCTGGCAGGGCGCCGACTGGCAGGAGCGGGAGCAGTTCGACCTGGTGGGCGTGCTGTTCGCGGGACACCCCGACTTGCGCCGCATCATGCTGCCGGAAGACTGGCCCGGCCACCCCTTGCGTCGCGACTACGCCATCGACACGAGGCACCACCCGTGGCGCTAGCCCACCACCACGACCTGCCCGCCGCGGCGGCCGCGTTGGTGCGGGCGAAGGCCGAGGTGCCGAACCCGCATATCGACGTGGAGAGCTACGACCCCGAGGGGGACCTGCTGGTGCTCAACCTGGGGCCGCAGCACCCTTCGACGCACGGCGTTCTCCGGGTGAAGTTGTACCTCGACGGCGAGGTGTGCATCAAGGCGGTGCCCTACCTGGGCTACCTCCACCGGGGCGTGGAGAAACTCTGCGAGAAGCTCACCTACGTCCAGATCACCCCGATCGTCGACAAGAACGACTACGTCAGCGCCTTCACCAACGAGTTGGCGATCAACATGGCGTTCGAGGCCATGCTCGGCACGGAGCCGCCCCCGCGCGCGCAGTACATCCGGGCGATCGGCGCGGAGATGCAGCGGGTGGCCAGCCACCTCTTGTGGATCGGCACCTTCGGGTTGGACATGGGTGGCGCCCTGGGCGGCGGCGCCACGCTGTTCATGCACACCTTCCGGGAACGGGAAACCATCCTGGACTGCTTCGAGGTGCTCACCGGGTCGCGTTTCCACTACAACACCCTCCAGGTGGGCGGCTGTCGCCACGACATCCCCGCCGGGTGGGCCGAGATGGTGCGGAGCACCTTCGCCACCATCCTGCGACGCGTCGAAGAGTACGAGGCCTTCGTCCGCACCAACGCGATCTTCCTGGCGCGAACCCGGGGCGTCGGCGTGGTCGACGCGGAGTTGGCGCTGGAGTTGGGCGTCTCCGGGCCGGTGCTGCGGGCCTCGGGCGTCGACTACGACCTCCGTCGCGACCGCCCCTACGGCCTGTACCGCGACATCGAGGTGAACGTCGCCACCGCCAGCGGCGGCGACTGCCTGGCGCGCTACGAGGTGCGCCTCGCCGAGATGCGCGAGAGCATCCGCCTGGTCAACATGCTGCTCGAGGGCGTGCCCG
Source organism: uncultured Klebsiella sp. (assembly GCA_964359125.1). Lineage (GTDB taxonomy): Bacteria > Myxococcota_A > UBA796 > UBA796 > SXON01 > SXON01. The sequence goes on from CAYHRZ010000119.1 coordinate 8,433, forward strand.
AGGGCCCGATCAACAGCCTCAAGGCGGTGAAGCTGCCTGGCGCCGTGAAGGTGAAGCCGGGCATCGGCTACGCCGCGATCGAGACGGCACGCGGGGAGCTCGGCACCTGGGTGGTGGCCGACGGCAGCGACAAGGCCTACCGCTGCAAGATCCGTCCCCCCTCCTTGCATGCCCTTTCGCTGCTTCCTTACCTTGCACCGGGGCAGAACCTGAGTGACATCATCGTCACCCTCGGTTCCCTGGACCCGATCATGGGCGAGGTCGACCGCTGATGGGCACGCCATGACCTGGCCCCTCGCGAACCCCTGGCTCCATGGCGGCGTGCTGGGCTTCGTCATCATCAACCTGATGATGTTGACGGCGGCGTGGTCGATCTGGTTCGAGCGGAAGTTCGCGGGCCGGATGCAGAACCGCCCGGGGCCCACCGAGGTGGGACCCTTCGGCCTGCTGCAACCGCTCGCGGACCTCGTGAAGCTGGTGCAGAAGGCCGACATCGTCCCCGACGGGGCCGACCGGGCGCTGTTCAACCTCGCCCCGCCCCTCGGCGTCATCCTCATCCTCACTTCCGTCGCGGCCCTGCCCTTCGGGCCGGGGCTGGTGGCGGCCAACCTCGACGTGGGGCTGCTCTTCGCGCTGTCGGTGAGCTCGTTGATGGTGATCCCGGTGTGGATGGCGGGGTGGGCGTCCAACAACAAGTACGCGCTGCTCGGCGCGATGCGGGCGGCGGCCCAGGCGGTGAGCTTCGAGGTGCCGCTGTTGCTGTCGGCGATGGTCCCGATCGTGCTCGCCCAGAGTTTCTCGGTGGGCGACATCGTGGAGGCGCAGTCGGGCTACCTGTGGTTCGCCTTCTGGCCGCCCGGCCCGGGGGCCATCGCCTTCGTCTTGTTCTTCCTCACCTCCCTGGCCGAGGCGAACCGCATCCCCTTCGACATCCCCGAGGCGGAGTCGGAGCTGGTGGCGGGCATCACCACCGAGTACACGGGGATGAAGTTCGGCTTGTTCTACCTGGCCGAGTACCTGCACACGCTGGTCGCTTCGCTGCTGTGCACGGTGCTGTTCCTGGGCGGCTGGGAGGGCCCCTGGGTCGACGGGCCGCACTGGGTGGCGGTGAAAGCGCTGGCCTTGTTCGCCGTCATCTTCTGGATCCGGTGGACGCTCATGCGCTACCGGGCGGACCAATTCATGGCGCTGTGTTGGCGGGTGATGGTGCCGCTGTCGCTCGGCACGCTGGTCGCAGCCGCCCTGTGGGTACACCTCACATGATGGGCCTGCTCGCTGCTTTCTCCGCGCTGTGGGTAAGCGCCAAGAACCTCTTCCGACCCATGACCACCACGCCGTTACCGTGGAAGGGTCACCGCGAGTTGCCCGAGCGGTACCGCACGTCGTTCGCCCTCGTGCACGACGAACACGGCGACGAGGCGTGCATCGGCTGCAAGATGTGCGAGAAGATCTGCCCTTCGTTCATCATCACCGTGGTGCCGGGCGGCCGGGCGAACTCGGAGAAGACGGGCAAGGCGCGCGGGTGGTGCAAGGACTTCACGCTGGACCTCAACGCGTGCATCCACTGCGAGTTGTGCATCCAGGTGTGCCCGGTCGACGCGATCGTCATGCTCCGGGAACAAGACACGCCCGGCTACAGCCGCGAGGAACTCTTCCTCTCGATGGAGAAGCTCTACGCGAACGAGAAGAAGGCACAGTCGTGGGGGACCGGCGCCAAGCTCCTGGCAATGCAAGAGCCACCCAAGCCGCCCAAGCCCGCGGCGCCCACCGCCCCCGCGGCACCTGCGGCGCCTGCGGCCCCGGAGGCCAAGTGACGAGCTGGGCCTTCTTCGTGGTGGTGGCCGCCGTCACGCTGGTGTCGGCGATCATGGTCGTCCGCACGGTGGACCTGGTCCGCGCGGTCTTGTGGCTGGCGGTTTCGCTGGTGGCCACGGCCGGGCTCTACGCCCTGCTCGACGCCGGCTTTGTCGCGGCCATGCAGATCCTGCTCTACACCGGCGGCATCATCACCCTGATGTTGTTCGCGGTGATGCTGGTGCGTCGCGGCCCGGAGGCGCCGAGCGCGGGCACGCTGGAGAACGTGGTCCGCGCGGGCCTGGCGGCGGTCGCGCTGTTCGCCATCGTGGGCTTCGCGGTGGTCCGTGCGCCGTTCCGGCCCAGCGCGGGGTCGATGGGCGCCCCCTCCGCCAAGTTGCTCGGTGAGCTGTTCCTCGGGCCCCTGGCGCTGCCCTTCGAGGCGCTGTCGGTGTTGCTCTTGGCGGCGATGATCGGGGCCATCGCCCTGGCGCGCCGGAAGGACCCGGAAGAATGAGCGGTCCCCCTCTGGAGGCCTGGCTGGCGCTGTCCGCCGCGTTGTTCGCGGTGGGGCTGTTCGGCGTGCTCTCCCGCAAGAACCTCGTCGCGATCCTGCTCGGCATCGAGTTGATGGCCAACGCGGCCAACCTCAACATGGTGGCGCTGGGCCACTTCACCGGCACCCCCTACGGGCAGGCGGCGGCGTTGTTTTCCATCGCGCTCACCGTGGCGGAGGTGGTGGTGGGCCTCGCGCTGGTCGTGCTCATCTCGCGCACCCACGGGGGCACCGACGCCGACGCACCCTCGGAGATGAAGGGATGATCGAGCTGGCGATGGTCCCGGTGTTCTTGCCGCTGGCCGCCTTCGGCCTGCTCGCGGTGTGCTGGCCGCTGCGCCAGGCCGGAAAGCCCGCCGCGTACCTCTCCGTCGCCACCGCCGTCGCCTCCTGCATGGCGGCGGTGCTGGCCTGGTCGGGCGCCCCGGTGGCCGGGGAACCTGCCCAGGGCATGGTCTTCGACTGGCTGGTGCACGGCGGCAGCACCATCGCCGAGGTGGGCTTCCGGCTCGACGCGGTGTCGGCGCCGATGCTGGTGGTCGTCACGCTGGTGGCGGCTTGCGTCCAGGTCTACAGCCTCGGGTACATGGCCCACGAGCCGCCGGCCGCGCTGGGCCGGTACTTCGCCTGGCACTCGCTGTTCATCGTGGCGATGTGCGGGATGGTGCTGGCGCCCAACATGCTCCAGTTCCTGGCCTGCTGGGAGCTGGTGGGCCTCTGCTCCTACCTGCTGATCGGCTTCTACTGGGAGAAGCCGTCGGCGGGCCGGGCGGCGGTGAAGGCGGTGTGGATCACGCGCCTGGCCGACATCGGCCTGATGTCGGGGATCGTCCTGCTCTACGTCGCGACGGGCGGCTTCGACTGGTCGGCGCCCCTGTCGACGGGCACCGCCACCGCCGGCGCGGCGCTGTTCTTCTGCGGGGTGATGGGCAAGAGCGCGCAGGTGCCGCTGCACGTGTGGTTGCCGGACGCGATGGAGGGGCCC
>CAYHRZ010000120.1:0-11688 GCA_964359125.1 uncultured Klebsiella sp.
GGCCGAGGCTCCGCGTTTCAAGGAAGGGTGGATCGCGGCGGTGGTCGACCTCGACGCCCACCCCCCCGACGGCATCGCCGACTGCATGGGCGGCACGGCGTGGATCGGCTCGGTCTCGGGCGACCGCTGGCCCGCGCCCGCGGGCGTCGACGAGGTCTCGGTGCCCCCCGGGGTGGCCGATCTCGACTACCTCCGCGCCGTCGAAACGCTCCTGTCGCGCCGCCCCCACGCCGACCTGGTGTTCGTGATCGCAGGCGGCGACGTGCTGGCGGGCGACCGCCACGGCGGCCTCGGCGTCTCGATGGACGGCGTGCGCGCGCGCGACGCGCTGGTTTTCGACGGCCTGCGGGGCGTGCCGTCGGTGTGGTTACCGGCGGGCGGCTACCGCGAGGACAGCTGGCGCGTCCTGGCCGGCACGACGCTCGTGGTGGCCGGCCACCGGGACCTCGGGATCCCTGCCAACCTCGACCCGCTCCGCGCCCGGTTCCAGCGGGTGGGGCGCACCCTTGGCCTCTCGGAACTGGGGGCGGGGATCCAGCTCACCGAGGCCGACCTGGACGAGACGCTGGGACGACGCCGCCCGGCGGTCGCCCGCCTCCTCGGCACCTACACCACCGCGGGCGTGGAGCTGGCGCTGGAGCGCTACGGCATCCTCCAGCCGGTGCGGCAACTGGGCTACCGCGACCTCCGCGTGGTCGTGGAGCCGGTGGAACTGGGTGATCGTTTCCGTGTCTTCGGGCGCTCCGGCTCGCAGGAACACCTGCTCGCCGAGTCCGTTCTCGCCCGGGTGGAGGCCGACGGCGAGTCGTGGATATTCGTCCACTGGCTCAACCTCCGCCACCCCCGGGGGAGCTTCCCTCCCGGCCGGCCCCCGTTCCCCGGCCAGGACGTTCCCGGCCTGGGCCTCGCCCGGGAGGCGTTCGAACTGCACCGCCGCGTCGCCGAACGGCTGGGCTGCGCCGGCGTCCGGATGCGACCGATGTACCTCCACGTGGCCTACGCCGCCCGCGACCGCATGCGCTTCGTTGACCAGCAAGAACAGGCTGAGTTCGAGGCTATTCTTGATACGTATCGCGGCGTATCGCTGCCGGAGCTGTCCCTGCGCGCCACCGCCGGCGACCTGGAACTCGGTGGGCGTCCCTGGACCTGGCGCGCCGGCGCGATGCAAGAACGCGCGGGGTCGGAGGTTAAGCGTTAAGCCTTTCCGCGGCGCAGTGGGGTCGGAGGTTAGGTGTTAAGCCTTTCTCAGAAAAACGGCGTTCTCCCGTTGGCGTAGGGCCCGCGAGTTGTCACCACTTGTCACTGCGCCCCGCCGTGCCTAGTTCTCCCTCCAGCGCGGACGGAGCCCCGTCCGGCGAGGAGCGCCCGATGAACATCACCACCGCCTACGCCAACGCGGTCGCCGTGTGTGTTTTCGGGCCCGACGGGATCGACTCCCAAGGCCGCCGGTCCTAGCGACCCGCCTCGAATCCCCCCCTCTCCGTGCTCTCGCTCCCCGCCCACCCGGGCGGAGGTGTCCCATGTTGTTTCACTCGCAGACGCTGGAATGGCTCCGGCGCGTGATCCGCCTCGCCTGGCCGGTCATGCTCTCGATGGTCTCGTACTCGATGATGTCCGCCGCCGACGCGATCTTCGTCGGGCGGCTGGGCACCGTCTCGCTCGGCGCCATTGGCATCGCCGTCACCACGACCTGGTTGTTCCTGGCCCTCCCCCACGGCCTGGTGCGCGGCATTCGTGTCGCGACATCACAGGCCGTGGGCGGAGAGCGCCAGGCCACGGCGCGCGCCCTCGGCTGGCAGGCCATCTGGCTGGCGCTCGGCACCGGCGCGCTGGTGGCCCTGGCCTCCACGCTGGGCCACGGGGTGTTCGCGGCGCTCGGCGCCACCCCCGAGGTGGCCGAGGAGGCCTGGCGCTACTTCTCGTTGCGAGGGCTGTTTGCGCCGGTGGCGCTGGTGGCCCTGGGCCTCACGGCCTGGTTCGAGGGTCGCGGCGACACGCGCACCCCGATGCGCGTGAACGTGGCGGCGAACTTGCTCAACATTGGCCTCGACGCCTGGTGGGTGCCGCTCTGGGGCATCCGCGGGGCGGCATGGGCCGGCGTGGTGTCGCTGGGGGTGGCGGCGGCCTGGCTGGTGCTGGCGGCGTGGCCGGTGCTGCGCAGCACGTCCTGGCGCCCGAGGCGCTCGCTGGTGGCCATCTCCACCCGCTTTGGCATGCCCATCGGTGTGCAGCGGCTGCTCGACATCGTGGCGTGGACGGTGCTCACGGGGGTCCTCGCGGGCCTCGGCGACGCGCAGCTCGCGGCCCACGTGCTGGCGATCCGCGTGCTGATGGTGAGCTTCTTGCCGGGCATGGCCATTGCAGAGGCGACGGGCGTGCTGGTAGGGCAGTCGGTGGGCGCGCGGCAACCCGACGAGGCGCGCCTCGCCTGGCGCGCGGGCTCCATCGCGGCCACGGCGGTCATGCTCGCGGGCGCCGTGCTGTTCGTGAGCGCGCCGGACCTGTTGATGTCGCCGTTCCACGTGGAACCCGAGGTGGCCACCATCGCGCGGCACCTCATCTGGGTGGCGGCGGCGTTCCAGCTGGTCGATGCCCTGGCGACGGTGACCTACTTCGCGCTCGACGGCGCCGGCGACACCCGCTTCACGCTGGTGGCGTCGATCGCCATGAGCTGGGGCGTGAAGTTGCCGCTGGGCGTGGCGCTGGCGACGATGACCGGCCTCGGGGCGGTGGGCGCATGGCTCGGCTTGACCGCCGAGATCGCGGCCTTGCTGCTGCTCTTGGCTTGGCGCTGGCGCTCAGGACGGTGGTACGCGGTGGCGACGGGATGACCGTTGCCACCGCCGGGGCCCCGGCCCCTCCTCCCCTCGCTTGCGGGGCACCCCCCCAACTCCTCCCCCGCTTGCGGGGGAGGCTGGGAGGGGGCATCCGGAGATCACACCGCAGGACGCCGCAACCCGCCGGCTGCCGGGTCGGAGGGGCCGCAGTTGCAAAGGCTTAACGCTTAACCTCCGACCCCGTCGTGACTGTGAAAACTGTTCGCCCGGGCACGCTCTCCACCCGCACCGACCCGCCGTGGACCTCGGCGATCGCCTTGACCAGGGCGAGGCCCAGGCCGGTGCCGCCCTGCGCGCGGGAGGTGGTGAAGAAGCGATCGAAGAGCTGCGGGAGGTGCGCGGGTTCGATGCCGGCACCGTCGTCGCTCACGCGGAACCCGGCGATGCCGTCCGCGACGAAGCACTCGACGCAGGTGGCAGGCCCGCCGTGGCGGTGCGCGTTCTCGAGGAGGTTGCCAAGGGCAGCGGCCCAGAGTTCTCGACTGGCGGTGATCGTCCCCGAGCGCCCGGTGACGGTGACCGCCGGGTAGCGGCCGGCCACCTCGGCTACGAGCACGTCGAGGTCGAAGTCGGCCCGGGCGCCGCCTTCCTCGGCGCGGGCCAGTTGTAAGAGACCGCCCACGAGGCGCGAGAGGCGGTCGAGGTCGCCCAGGGCGTTGTCGAGGAAGCGGGCGCGCTGCTCGGGGGGCATGGCGTCGTCGTCGCGGAGCAGTTCCACTGTCCCCCGGAGCGAGGAGACCGGCGTCTTGAACTCGTGTGACACGTTGCCCGCGAACTCGCTGATGTAGCCCAGACGCGCGCGTAGTCGTCGCGACATCGCGTCCATCGCGTCGGCCAGCGCCGCCGTCTCCCCGATGCGGCTGTCGCGGGCGTCGGCGAAGGTGGCCTCGTCGGCGAGTTGCCCCTGGGCGATGCGCTCGCTGGCCCGGGCGAGCAGCTTCAGCGAGCGGCTCGCGCGCCAGCCACTGTAGAGCGCCAGCGCCGTGGTGGAGACCACCGCCAGCAGCGCGCCGAGCCACAAGCGCGGTGCCATCTCGTAGAAGGCCTGCAACTCCTCGCGCGGCGTGCGCGAGAGGATCACCGCGCCCACCACCTCGCCGCTGCGTTTGACCGGTACCGCCACGAACACGCGCACGTCGGCGTGTCGCGACTGGGACGACAATCCCCGCCCACGGAGCCCCACCGCCCCCGGTCGGGGCTTGATCGCCAGCCCCTTGCTGCCCTCGAGCGCGGCGCGGATCTCGGCGTCGTCGGAGAGGTCCTCGCCCACGCCGTCGCCGCTCGACGCCACTACCACGCCGGCGTCGTCGGTCACCCGGATGCCGGCGAGCGTTTGTTTCTTCGCCTCGGCGAGCATCTCGCTCAAACGCGGGCGGTCGCCCATGCGCTCGGCCGCCACCATCGAGATCAGCGCGCCCTGGTGCTCGAGGTCCTCGCGCGTTTGATCGACGAGATCCTTTGCCAGGGCGCCCGAGCCCACCAGCGCCACCACCGGCAGGCAGAACACCAGGGCGTAGCTACCGAGCAGCCACACCTGGAGCGGGAAACGGGGGAGGGCGAGGCGCAGGGCTCAGCCCGCCGCGCCCAGCCGGTAGCCGAGGCCGTGTACGGTCTCGATCGGGTCCAGTCCCTGCTCGCGCAGCTTGGCGCGGATGCGGCGCACGTGGCTGTCGAGCGTGCGGTCCGCGAGGTGGTAGCCGTCGCCGTAGGCGCGGTCGGTGAGTTCGTCGCGCGTGAAGGCGCGGCCCGGTCGCGACATGAGCACCCGCAACAGGCTGAACTCGGTGACGGTGAGCACCACCTCGGCCTGGCCCACGGTCACCCGGTGTTCGCCGGTGTCCAGGCGCAGGCGCCCGTGTGTCAGACACTCACGGGGCTCGGCCGTGGGTGCCGGTCGGGCACGCCGCAGCACGGCCTTCACGCGCGCGCACAACTCCCGAGTGGAGAAGGGTTTCGCGAGGTAGTCGTCGCCCCCCATCTCCAGGCCCAGCACCCGGTCCAACTCCTCGTCGCGGCTCGACAAGAAAACGATGGGCACCGCGCTGGTCTTCCGTAGCTCCCGGCAGGCCTCCAGCCCGTCCATGCCGGGCATCACGATGTCGAGCACCACGAGGTCCGGGGCCTCCTGGGCCACCATCCGCAGCGCCTCGGCCCCGTCGCGCGCCTCGCGCACCTCGTGCCCGTCGCGCGCCAGGGCGTAGCGCAGGACCTCGCGGAGGTGTGGGTCGTCGTCGACGACGAGGAGGCGGGCCATCGAGGCGGCACCTAACAAGCCGCAACCTCCTCCAGGGCGCGGGCCCGGGCGGCCAGGGCGGCGAGGTGGTTGCGGACCGTGGAGGTGTCGCCCGCCAGGGCCACCAGGCCCAGTTGCACGCGCAGCGACAACACCTGCCGGAGCACCGCTTCCACCTCGGCCGCGGCGCGGTCGCGGGCAGCGCGGAGCCGGGCGGACTCGGGGTCCGAGGCCAGGGCCTCGTCGGCGAGGAGGCGGTCCACCGAGGCGATCCGCAGGTCGGCGCGGTGAAGCGCCGACTCCACGCCCGAGAGGCTGGCCTCGTCGGCCGCGGCGGCCAACGAGGGGTCGGCCAGGGCGAGTCGCAGCGCGGAGAAGGCGGTGTGGATGCGCGCGGAGAAGGGGCCGCCAACGGGCCCCTCGGCGTTGCCGAGCAGCGGGACCATGGCCGGCCAGGCGATGATCGCCGCCAGCGCGGTGGGGGGCGGGTGCCCCTGTCGCGACAGGGCGGTGGCCACCACCAGCCCCACCGCCAGCCAGAGCGCTGCGATGACGAGGACGACGTTGCCGCTGCCCATCACTCCCTCCACAGGCCGGTGGACGACGGCTGCCAGTCGCCGCGGTAGTCGCCGGTGGCGCTGCGGGTGGTGGCGCCGAGCGAGGAGAAGACGTCCGCCTCCACGGCGCGCAGGAAGGTGACCTCGGCCTGGGGGCGCGCCACGAAGGGACGCAGCACCCACCCCGTCTGCGCGGTGACCAACCCCAGCACCAAGAGGGTGCCCAGCACCGCGGGCAGGCGCATCGTCCCACCCGCGGGAACCGCCCGCGCGACGGTGGCCAGCCCCGGCATCATCGCCAGGCCGAACGCCCCGACGAACATCAGCACCGCGAGGTGGTAGTCGGCGTCGAGCGAGAACGGCAGCCACAACAGGGGCGCCACGGCGCCTGCGAGCAGGCCGCTGCGCGCCAGGCCCGCGAGGGTGGCCACGCCGAGCCGCGACCAACTCACGCTCACCCCGCAGGCGGTGGCGAAACAATGCACCAGGGGCAGTACGAGCAGCGGCGGCAACAGGAACAAGGCCGGCGTCTTCGCAGCGGCGTAGGCCGACTGCAAGGGGCCGCTGGTGGCGCCGGCCGCGAGGCCGAGGAGCATGGCGCCGCCACAACTCATCGCCAACAGCGGCGGCGCCAGGCGGGCAAGGAGCCGCGGATCGTCATCCTGGGCGAGGGCGCCCGGGTCGCGGAGCACGGCGGTGGTGAGGGAGAGGGTGTCCATGGAAACCTCAGACGGTGAAGAGGGTGAGCAGGCGCAGGCCGACCAGCGAGGCGAGGCCCGCCCAGAGCACGCCGAGGCCGGTGCCGGCGGCGTAGCTGCCACCCGCCGCCTGCTCGGCACGTCCCATGCGCTCGACGGCCAGGAGCAAGCCGAAGGTGCCGGTCGCGGCGACCAGCAGCGTGCCGGTGGCGGGCCCGAGGTCGCTGGTGGCGGCGATCCACGCCACGGCGGGGATGGCGCCGAGGGCCACCAGGCCCGCGCGAGAGAAGGCATCCCACAACCCACCGACCACGGCCGCGGGGCTGGCCTCCATGTGCAGGTACTGCTGTCCCACGACAAGGGCCGGTGTCGTCAACACCAACACGCCCGCCCCGGTCAACAGGCCCGCAGGTGCGGAAGCCAGGGCCTCGGTCTGCCCGGCGAGGGCGGCGGCGAGGCCGAGACCGCCGATGCCCACCACCGACCGGGAGAGGGCGAGGGGGACGGGGCTGGCCGTAATGGCGACCGGCGGCGCGTCTGGCGGGGCAGTCGGCGCGGCGCTCGCGGCGCTCGCGGCGGCCGGGGTGGCGGTATCAGGGGCGGGACCGGAGAGGACGTTGACCACGGGGTGCTCCTTGGGAACACCTCCAGACTAGGCCCCGGGTTTGCCAACCCGGTCGACGGGCGGTGCCAGGCTCTCACACGGCCTGTGCAAGGGTGGTGCAGGGGCGCTACCCCTCGATCCCCCACCGCACCCGCAGTAGCTCCAGCGGGAAGGCCATCACCGCGCCCTCGGTGGTCATGAACCCCGGCAGGGAGCCCCCGGGGTCGCTCGACACCGTGTAGGTGACGGTCTTGGCCGCGCGGTCCAGTTGCCAGCTACCCGCGTTGTAGGGGGTGAACACCGCCTTCGGGTTGGCCGCGATGACGCTGGCGTAGGGCCCCGCCGTCACCTTGCCGCCCTCGACGGTGTGCTGCACGAGGTCCCAGTCCACCCGGGCGCGGGTGTCGGATTGTTCGCGCACGCGGATGAGCACCACCCACTGCCGCTCCGACACCAGGCTGTTGCCGCCGGTGCGCTGGTAGATCACCGATGACCCGTCGGGCAGGCGCTCCAAGGTCTTGCACTCCACCAGCGCCTGGACACCCATGTACTTCGCGCTCAGCGGGTACTTCGCGCAGTCCAGGATGGCCGCCGTGAACGCGGCGGTGGAGACGTCGACGCTCCCGGTGGAGACGGTGGTCAACATCGTGCGCACCCCCGACTTCCGAGGGACGACGTCGACGGCGAACGCGAGGGCAGCAACGAGCAACATGGTGGGTCTGTAGCCCGCGAACGGCCCGCTGCCGTCCCCGCCCTCTTGGTGATACGCGCGCGCCATGAAGCTCACCGGCCGCGTCCTGTACCTCACCGAGTCGGCTACCCTGCTGGAAAGCCAGCTTGGTGGCAGCGACCTCGCGTACCGTGGCGAGGCCCTGCACTACGGCGTCAACACCGACCTGATGATCAGCGGCGCGGCCTGCACCCTGGGCTACACCGGCGACGTGCTCGGCCCCTACTTCCTGGAGAACTTCAAGGAAGTGGTCCAGAAGAACAGCATCCTGGAGGCGGGTTTCCAGGTGGTGGTGGGGGGCGACGCCTACGGTAGCGGCAGCAGCCGAGAGGTGGCGGTGGTGGCCAACCAGGGCGCGGGTATCGAACTGGTCGTGGCCAGGAGTTTCCAGCGCATCTTCCAGGAGAACATGGTGTACGGCGGCATGCCGTTCACCACGGACCTCTCGGTCGTGGACCGGCTCCTCGCCGGCGACGAGGTCGACACCCGGGGCTTCTTGGCGGCCTTGCCCACCTTCTTCCGCGCGGTGGCCGAGAGCGGGGGGCTGTTGCCCTACGGGCAGCGGCTGCTCGCAGGCGAGGTGGGCCCCACGTACACCACCGAGGTGCCGGTGCGGCCGATGAACGCGGTGGAGAAGATCATCGCCCAGCGGGCCTGGGTTGGGGGCGACCACGACGGCATCGGCGCGGTGGCGCCGGGGGACCAGGTGCTCTGTCGCACCGGCTTCCGGGGTGTGCACGAGTACACCGCGGGCATGGTGGTGGCGATGTACCGCGAGGCCTTCGGCAGCCAGCCGATGTACCGTCCCGAGATGGTCGCCGCCTTCGAGGACCACTTCGTGCTCATCGACGAGCAGACCGTCCCCGAGAACGTCAAGCGCGCGCGCCTGCTGCCCGCGCAACAACTCACCCGCGAGATGGTCGACGCCTGCGAAGAATACGGCATTCGCCTGCACGGGCCGGGGCGTCCCTTCAACCCGGGCGTGTGTCACCGCATCGTGGTGGAAGACTACTGCTTGCCGGGCGACGTGGTGATCCTCACCGACTCCCACACGCCCACGGCCGGCGTGCTCAACGCCTTCGCCTTCGGCGTCGGCAGCACCGCGATGGCGTTTGCGTTCCGGACGGGGCTCATCCCGGTCACCGTCCCCAAGGTGGTGCGGGTGCTGGTCACCGGCAAGCCGGAGGGCGGACTCTCCCCCAAGGACCTGATCCTGCACGTGATCGGCGACCCGTACTTCCGCGAGGAACACTGGCGTAAGTCGGCCACCGACACCTGTGTCATCCAACTGGGCGGCCCAGGCCTGGATCACTGGAATGTCGACGAACTCAGCGTGCTCACCAACATGACCGTGGAAGGTGGCCTGATGACCGGCGTCGTGGAGCCCTGCCAGCCGATTGTCGACTTCCTCCGGGAGCGGCGTGGCATCGACGTGTCGGATCGCCTCGTGTACCCCGACGCCGACGCCCACTACGAGCGGGTGATCGAGATCGACCTCGCCAGCGTGCCGCTCACCGTGGCCACGCCGGGCGACAGCCGCAACCGGGCGCCCTTGTCGGCCTTCGAGGGCGAGCCGATCCACAACGTGGTGATCGCCTCGTGTACCGGCGGATCGCTGGCGGATCTGCGCGCTGCCGCCGACGTGATCCGCGGGCGGAGCATCGCGCCGGGCGTGCGGGTCACGGTCACCCCCTCCAGCCTCGACGTGGCGGTGGCCGCCGACGAAGAAGGCATCCTCGACCTCTTCCGTGATCTCGGCGCGGTGGTGTCGCCCCCGGGCTGCGGCAGTTGTATTGGCAACGGGCCGGGCATCCCGCTGCCGGGAGAAACCACCGCCAGCACCACCAACCGCAACTTCGACCGGCGCATGGGCAGCCCCGGCCCGGTGTACCTGGTGAGCCCGGCGGTGGCCGCCGCGAGCGCGGTCACCGGCAAGCTCACCGACCCGCGCAGCCTGTAAACGACAATGGTGGATCCCCGGGGGGCGCTGGACTGGGAGGCGGTGCTCGCCGCACTCCTCGACGCCACCCGTACGCCGATGGGGGCCGAGCGGGCGCGGGCGATGGTGCTTTTGCCCACCGCCCGGGAGGTCACCGAGGCCTACGCCCTGGTGGGGGCCCTCGCCGAGGCGCGGGTGAAGGGCGAGGCGCCGCCGTTGTCCGCCGTGGCCGACGTCCGTCCCGAGGTGGGGCGAGCGGCGCGCGGGGTGGTGCTGGAGCCGGGCTCCTTGCGATCCATCGGCGGGGCGATTGCAGGACTGGTGGACGTTGCGGAGTGGTTGTCGCGGCGGGAAGCACCGGCCATCGCGGCCTTGTCCGAGGCCATGGACGTGCCCGGCCACGTGGGCGTTCGTCTGTCGGCGGCCTTCGACGCCGGGGGACAACTGGCCGACGCGGCCTGGCCGAAACTCGCGGCGCTGCGCCGCCAGTGCGACAGCCTGCGCGCTGCCGTCCAGGCCGCGTTCGAGCGTGTCTTGCGCGACGAGGGCTGGGCCGAGATGCTCCAGGAGCAATACGTCACCGAGCGCGACGGGCGGCTGGTGGTGCCGGTGAAGATGTCACACCGCAAGGGGCTGGGGATTGTCCACGGTACCTCGGCGAGTGGAGAGACGGCCTACGTGGAACCCGGCTTCACGGTGGAGTTGCAGAACGACCTGCGCGCGGTGCGTGACGCGGTCGACGCGGAGACCCAGCGCATCCTCGCGGAGTTGTCTTCGATGGTGGCGCGGGTGGCGGTGCCGCTCCTGGCCAGCATCGAGTTGACCGGGGCGCTGGACCTCGCCTCGGCCAAGGCGGACCTCGGCTGGCGCTGGGAGGGAGCCGTGCCGCGGGTGGGCGCCGACGGCGTGGTGGACCTACGCCGAGCGCGTCACCCGGTGCTCGCGCTCCGCCCCGGCGCCAGCGTGGTGGCGAACGACCTGCGCCTCGACAGCACCCGGCGTTGTCTCGTCCTCACCGGGCCCAACGCCGGCGGCAAGACGGTGGCGCTCAAGACGGTGGGCCTCTGCGCGGTGCTGGTGCGGCTGGCGATCCCCCTGCCGGTGGCCGAGGGCAGCCGCTGTGACTTCTTCGAGCCCATCCTCGCCGACATCGGCGACGTGCAGTCGGTGGAGGGGGACCTGAGCACTTTTTCGGGGCACGTCGGGCGTCTGCGCGAGGCGCTGGCGCTGGCCCGGCCGGGCACCTTGGTGCTGGTCGACGAGGTGGCGGTGGGCACCGACCCCGCCCAGGGCGCGGCGCTGGCGGCGGCGGTGGTGGAGGCGCTGGTGGAGGCCAACGCCCGGGTGGTCGTGACCACGCACTACCCGGAACTCAAGGCGGCGGCCGACGAGCGCGTGGTGGTGGCCGGCATGGAGTTCGCCGACGGGCGACCCACCTACCGGCTGGTGGTGGGGCAAGCCTCGGGCTCCCAGGCGCTGCTCGTGGCGCAGCGACTGGGGTTGCCGCCGGCGGTGCTGGCGCGGGCCCACGCCCTGCTCGACGAGCGGGCCGCGCAAGTGGCACGGTTGTTGTCGGCCCTGGAGGACGAGCGGCAGGCCGTGCGCGACACGTCGCGACAACTCGACACGCGACAGGCGGCGATCGAGGGCCGGGACGCGGACCTGGCCGCCCGCGAGGCGAAGTTGCAGGCCAAGATCGACGGCGCGCAGCGACGGATCGTGGAGGCCACCCGCGACCGGCTATCGGCGATGGAAGCCGAACTCCGGGAGCTGGTGAAGGAGATCCACGCCGCGCCCTCGCTGAAGTCGGCCAACCAGGCCCTGGCGCAAGTGCGCGCGGCCCGGGCGGCGCTGGTCGACGACGAGCCCCCCAGCGACTACCGCCCGGCGGTGGGTGAGCGGGTGTGGGTCACGACCGTGGCCCAGCACGGCACGGTGCTGGCGCTGCACGGTAAAGACGCCGAGGTCCAGGTGAAGTCCGTGCGGCTGCGCGTGCCCCTGGCGCGGGTCGAGGGAGCCCGCCGGTGAGCCCCGGTCCCCACGCGGGCGGCGCCGCCTCGCTGGTGGTGCTGGACCCCGACCCCCCCCGC
>CAYHRZ010000121.1:0-11589 GCA_964359125.1 uncultured Klebsiella sp.
CCCCACCTACAACCCCATGTTGCTCCGCAACCACTGCGGCTGCATCTCCACCCGGTACAACAGCACGTTGCGATAGGCCAGCACGCTGCTGGTGCTCATGGCGTAGCCCGCCCAGTTCTTGCGCGGGTCGTCGGCCATCGCCTGCTCGGTGAGGTCGAACACGGCCTGCGTGAGGCTCACCATGTCGTAGCCCTCGTAGAAGGTGATCGCCTCTTCCTGGGCGGCCATGTACCGGCCGGGACAGGTCGCGTCGTAATACAAACAGAACTGGGCGACCGATCCACCCACGTAGTACCAGTACCCGGCGGCGGTGGCGGTGTCGAAGGACTCGTCCATGCCCCAGGGGGTGAAGTCGAAACGGCCGTCGGCGGGGTCGTGGTAGATGTAGAAGTCGTTGCGGTTGTAGGGGTAGCCGTCCCGGTTGCCGATAGCGACTGAAAAAGCCCAGAAGTCCAGGAACTGGTCCATGTCGAGGACGTCGTTGACCTCGGCGTAGAAGTCGTCGCCGTGGTTCTGCACCTGGTCGCGCGCCTCGTCGAGGGCCTCGGTGTCGCCCGGTCCGGTGGTGAGCTCGAAGTGGCTGATGCCGTTGCGCGTGAAGTCGGCGGAGTCGTTGCCCTCCCAGAGGTCGCCCCCGTCGTCGTCGTAGTTTCGCTCCACCCACTCGGAGTCGTAGGCCTCGAGGTTGGTGTACATGCCGTAGTACTCGGGCTCCTCACCGTCGATCACGAGGTACAACTGGGCGATGTTGGCGCGAGGCACGGCCATGCCGGCGTCGCGCCAGAGCGCGTAGCCGATCACCTCGCGGGCCATCGCGGGATCCCCCGTCATGTTGTTGAACACCGCGCGCTTGAGCCCGGCAAAACGCTGGCCCTCCACCAGTTCGTCGAACTTCACCTTCAAGGACGGCTTACCGCTCCAGTACTGGAAGGTGGAGCTACCCTTCAGCCGCAGGCCCACGTGGTCGATACGCTCCCCGTTGATGAGGATGTTGGCGTCCCAGTAGGTGAGTTCGGGGTTCGAAGGGTGCTGCGAGTAGGCGTAGTAGGCCTCGTTGTCCATGTCGTTCATCGTCAACGACGACACCTCGATGACGATCTGCTGGATGGTCCCGAGGTCGTAGAAGGCGTCGTAGGCCAGGTCCTCCTCGTCGGTCTTGCCGGTGTCGCCGGTCTCGACGGGGTCGGTGTCGTCGCCCGTCTCGGGGATCCCCTCCACCGAGGTATCGACGGTATCGGCGGGAGAGCCGGAGTCGCCGGTGGCGACGACCTGGTCCCCGTCACATGCAAACAAGTGCAACAGCAGCATCCCGTACTCCGAGGCGGCAGCATACCCGGATAGGGGTGGACCGTGCGCTGGCTCGTCGTCGCGGAGGCTGCCGTCGTGACCGCCTTCGTGGGCGTGGCGGCGCTGGCGCTGGTGCCTCGGGGCGAGGTGCTCGCACCGATCGACGCGGCGGCGCTGGCGGTGGGCCCGGCCGAAGAAACGTGGAATGGCCTGTTTCTCGGGGAGGCGCACATCGGCTACGCCGTGGCCCGGGAGAGCGCGATCGGCGGGGGTGGGCGGCTCTACGAGCAGCGCGCGGCGTTCAGCATCGCGGCGATGGGCATGACGCAGCAGGTCGTCACGGCCGGCACCGCCGTCACCGACGCGCAGGGGCGCCTGGAGCGCTTCGACTTCCTGCTGAGCTCGCCGGTGCTGGTGGTGGGGCGCGGCGAGGTCCGCCCGGGCGAGGTCCACGTGGAGATCCAGCAGGGCGACCAGGTGTCGGTGATCGACGTGCCGGTGAGCGAGCCGCCGTCGATGTCGCTGACCGCCACCAGCGTGGTGAAGGGCAAGGATCTCAAGCCGGGCGACACCTTCCAGACCCCGTACTTCGACCCGGTGACGATGAGCCCCTCCACCATGACCATCACCGTGGAGGCCCCCGAGATGCTCGCCAACGGCGAGGTGGCGTGGTGGTTGCAGATGGAAACCAACGGCCTGGCCACGCGGCGGCTGGTGGATCCGAAGGGCGGGGTGCTGCGGGAGGAGTCGTCGATGGGCCTGCGGTCGGTCCGCATGACCAAGGCCGAGGCCATGGCAGTCGACACCGGCGAGCCGCCGGATCTCGTCGCGCTGGCCAAGGTGCCGATCACCGGGCGCATCGACGACCAGGCCACCACGCTCTCGTTCGCCGTCACCGGCATCGACGGCGGGAAGTTCCAGACCGACGCGCCCCTGCAGGTGGTGAACGAGAACGTCGTCACCGTGACCGTCGCCCCCGAGGCCACCTGGCCCACGCTGCCCGTGGAGGGCACGACCGACCTCGAGAGTACCGTCACCATCCCGGCCAGCCACGGCGAGATCGTGAGCCGCGCCCGGGAGGTCATCGGCGATGCTCCGGACCGGGCCGAGGCCGCGCGCCGTCTGCACCGCTTCGTGTATGAGCACGTCCAGAAAGTGCCAACCATCGGTGTTCCCAACGGTCTAGAGGTGCTGCGATCTGCGCGGGGCGACTGCAACGAGCACACCGCGCTGTACGTGTCGTTGGCGCGCTCGGTGGGGATTCCCTCCCGGATCGCGGCGGGGCTGGTGTACAGCCAGCGCCTCGACCACGCCTTCTACTACCACGCTTGGCCCGAAGTGAAGCTAGGTCCGGGTGAAAGCTGGGTACCGGTGGATCCGACGCTGGACCAGTTCCCGGCGGACCCGACTCACCTCAAGCTCGTCACCGGGGACCTGGATCGGCAGTTGGAGATCATCGGCGTGATCGGCAAGGTGAGCCTCGCCGTGTTGCCGGCCGTTAGGTGAGCGGCGCCATGATGCGTGCCCGCGGAGTCGAGAAGAAGTACGGGGACTTCCAGGCGGTCCACCCGCTGGATCTCGACGTGCGCGAGGGCGAGGTGTTTGGCTTCCTCGGCCTCAACGGCGCGGGCAAGACCACCACCTTCCGGATGCTGGCGGGGGTGCTGCCACCCACCGCAGGGCAAATCGTGATCGACGGGCTGGACCTGGCCGCCCACCCGGTGGAGGCGCGCCGGAAGATCGGCTTCATCCCCGACCGGCCGTACCTCTACGACAAGCTCACCGCGCGGGAATTCCTCCGCTTCCTGGGTGAGGTCTACGGGATGCCGCTGGCCTCGCTGGACCGCGAGGTGAACGCGGTCCTCGAGCAGCAGACACTGCTGGAGCAGGCCGACGCCCTCGTGGAGAGCTTCAGCCACGGCATGAAACAACGGCTCGTCCTCGCGGGTGCGCTGTTGCACCAGCCCCGGTTGCTGATCGTCGACGAGCCGATGGTGGGCCTGGACCCGCGCGGCGCCAAGCAGATCAAGCGCACCTTCCGCGAACTGGCGGCGGCGGGGCGCACCGTTTTCCTGTCCACCCACACCCTCGCGGTCGCCGCCGAGGTGTGCGACCGCATCGCCATCATCCACCGAGGCCGCATCACGCACAGCGGCACGGTCCACGAACTGTGTCACGACGGCGAAGACCTGGAGGAGCTGTTCCTGCGGGTTACCGGGGGGCTGGAATGATGCTCCTGGTGCTGCTGTCGTGCATGCCCGCGTCCTGGCGGATGGCGCGTCAGCTGGAAGGCCGGTACGACACCGGTTCGCCGGGCGCGGCGTGGCGGGCCGTCGACGCCGGTGGCGCCGACCGCGCCTGGGTCAACGCGGCCGCCGGCGCGACGATCTACACCGACTCCAACTGCGGCAACCGCTTCCGCGAGGGCGACGTCTCCCTACTCGCCACCGAGATGACGGCGGGCTTCCAAGGCGTGTCGCAAGACATCGAGGTTCGCCAGGCCATCGGTCCCCGCGAGGGCATCGTGCGCACCCACACCGCGCGACTCGACGGCGTGCCCGTGCGCCTGGGGGTGGCGGTGGTGAACCACGACTGGTGCACCTACGACTTCGTGCTCATCGCGCCCCTCGGCCAGTTCGACGGCACCTGGCCAGACTACCAGTCGGTGCTCGACGGCTTCGCCGTGCGGGCCCACTAGTGGACGGCGTCCGGAACCTGCTGCGCGACGTGGGTGGCGTGGCCATCCTCTCGATCCAGACCTTCCTGGCCTTCTGGAAGTCGCCGATCGAGATCTTCCCCGTGGTGTACCAGCTCGATCACGCGGGCATCAAGAGCTGGTCGATCACCGCGCTCACCGCGCTGTTCACGGGCATGGTGCTGGCGCTGCAGTTCGCTACGGGGCTGGAAGCATACGGCGGCTCCATGTACACCGGCAAGCTGGTGGCGCTGGGCATCGTGCGCGAGCTGGGGCCCACGCTCACCGCGCTCCTAGTCGGCGGGCGGGTGGGCAGCGGCATCGCGGCGGAGTTGGGGAGCATGGTGGTCACCGAGCAGGTCGACGCCATCCGCGCGCTGGGGGCGGACCCGATCAAGAAGCTCGTAGCGCCGCGGGTCTTCGCCTGCGTGCTCGCGCTCCCGCTGCTCACGATGCTCGCCGACGTCGTGGGTATCTTCGGCGGCATGCTCATCACCATGCGCGAGGTGGGCGTCACCTCGAAGTTCTTCTTCACCCAGGTGAAGGACACGTTGTGGGTGGTGGACCTCGTCCACGGGCTCGGCAAGTCGGTGTTCTTCGGCTACTTCATCGGCATCATCGGTTGTTTCGTGGGCCTACAAACCCAGGGGGGCACCGAGGGGGTGGGCGTCAGCACCACCCGCGCCGTGGTGATCACCGCGATCACCCTGCTGGTGTCGAACTACATCCTCAGCACGATCTTCGTGGCGGTGTACGGTTGACCCCGGTCTACGCCGAACCCGACACCGAGTCGCGCACCGACGCCGGCGTGCGGCCCGAGCCGATCATCCAGTTCAAAGGCGTGCAGAAGCGCTTCGGGCCGAAGGTGATCTTCGACGACGCCACGCTCGACGTGTACCCCGGGGAGACACTCACCATCCTCGGCGGCTCGGGGACGGGCAAGAGCGTCCTGATCAAGATGCTGATCGGGCTCTTGCGCTGCGACGCGGGGCAGATCCTCGCCTTCGGCCAGGACGTCACGCGGCTCGACGAGAAGCAACTGCTGGCCATCCGCACCCGCATCGCGATGCTGTTCCAGTCCGGCGCGCTGTTCGACTCACTGACCGTCGAGCAGAACATCAAGTACCCGCTCCGCGAGCACGCCTGGGGCACGGCCAAGCAGATGGACGCCCGCGTGGAGGAAGTGCTCGACATGGTGGGCATGCCGGGCAGCCAGAAGCTGAAGCCGTCTCAGCTCTCCGGGGGCATGCGCAAGCGCGTGGGCCTGGCCCGCGCCATCGCCATCGAGCCGGAGGTGATCCTCTACGACGAGCCCACCACCGGCCTGGACCCGGTGAACGTG
The DNA here is from genome assembly GCA_964359125.1 of uncultured Klebsiella sp. Taxonomy (GTDB): domain Bacteria; phylum Myxococcota_A; class UBA796; order UBA796; family SXON01; genus SXON01. Next base: position 5,325 of record CAYHRZ010000121.1, read on the forward strand.
CGGCGCATCAACGGGCTGATCCTGTCCCTCCAGAAACGGCTCAAGGTCACCAGCATCGTCGTCACCCACGACATGGACTCCTGCTTCACGGTGAGCGACCGCATCGCGATGCTCTACGAGCGGCGCATGGCCTTCACGGGCACCCGGGAAGAGACCAAGACCTGCGACATCCGCTACGTCCGCGAGTTCGTCGCCGGTGGCCGCGGCACCCTCGACGAGGACGTGCTCTAGGGCTCAGCCCCGCCGGGGCCTGACCTCGTCGAGCAGGGCGGGCGCGAGGAAGTTCACGGCGTCGAGCACCCGGGCCCGCGGCGACAGGATCGCCATGCGCCGGCGCGCCGCCGCCGCCGACACGATGCCGGCGGCGGCTTCCTCGGCGCTCATCGGGGTGAGGTCCGGGTGATCCTCGGCGAACGTAGTGTACCCGGCGTTCTCGAAGAACGGCGTGCTCACCGCCGGCGGGCACACGACCACCACGCTCACGCCGGAGCCCCGGAGGTCCTGGCGCAGCCCCTCGGACCACCCCACCAACGCGTGTTTGGCGGCGCAGTAGGCGGTGTGCCGCTGGTAGCCCCGGCGCCCGGCCACGCTGGCCACCTGCACGAGTACGCCGCGACTCTCCCGGAGTCGGGGGAGCAGGGCCTTGGCGACCCGCACCGCCCCGAAGAAGTTGACCGCCATCACCCGCTCGAGGTCCTCCTCGGTGGTGTCGTCGACGCCCTTGAACAACCCGACGCCGGCGTTGTTGACGACGACGTCGACCGCTTAGGCCGACAAGGCGGCCACCGCCTCGCGGTCGGTGACGTCGAGAACCCGCCCGCGACCCACGTCTTTCCCGACCACCTCCACCCGACCCGGGTCGCGGCCGCAGGCCACCACCAGCGCCCCCTCGCGGGAAAAGGCGTACGCCGCCGCGCGGCCGATGCCGCTGGTCGCGCCGGTGACCAACACCGTCTTGCCCTTGAAACGCGTGCCCACGCCCCTTACTAACCCCGGATGCTGCTCAGCCTGCTCGCTTGTTTCGGCGTGTCCGAAGACCCCTGCGTCGAGTACTGCGACTACGTCTGCGACTGCGAGAGCACCGACGCCTGCGACGACTGCCACGCGGTCTACGACGACCCCGACGCCGCCGCGCTCGACGAGTGCGAGGCCGGCCTGGCCGACGCGGGGACCTGCGACACCGCCGGCTAGGACGTCACACCCCGCGGGAGACGCACGTTTCTACCCGTGGAGCGATCCGTCTCACCCGGACCGGCCATGTTCAGGTACACTTCCCCAGGACACAGGGAGCACACGTGTTGGTCATCCTCACCCTCCTGGCCGGGTGCAGCGGCGGAGTCGTCGCCCTCGACGGCCCCGCGCCCGAGGCCGCCACCCCCGCGTCGGCACCCACCGGCACCGCCGACTGGTACGTCGACTGCAACGGCGGCGGCGACTTCACCACCATCACCAGCGCCATCAACAACGCGGCCGACGGGGACTGGATCCTGGTCGAAGACTGCGAGTACACCGAGCGGCTCAACTACGGCGGCAAGTCGTTGTGGATCAGCTCCCGCAACGGGTCGGCCAGCACCACCCTGAACGCGACGTCGAGCGGCTACGCCGTGCAGGTCACCAGCGGCGAAGGGCCGGAAACCGGCTTCGTCGGCTTCACGGTCAGCAACGCGCGCAACGCCGCAATCTACGCCGACCTCGCCAGCATCCACGTGGAAGACGTCACCTTCACGGACACCACCGGTAGCTACGTGGTCTACGGCAACGGCGCCGACCTGGAGTTGGTGAACGTCACCTTCACCAACAACGCCGAGACCAGCGCGGTGATCTACACCAGCCGCGGCGGGCTCGAGCTCAACCGTGCGAACATCGAGTGCGGGCGGAGCAGCTACGGCCTCTACTCGGGACACGGAGGCGCCCAGGTCGACTGGACCCAGATCGACTGCGGCCGCAGCTACGCGGCGTGGTTCGAGAACTCCACCGGCCACCTGATGCGGTCCAACATCGAGGGCAACGTCTACGTGATGAACGAGGAGGACCACACCACCGACTCGGTCGACCTCTACAACTGCACAATCGACGGCAACTACCAGGCCGAGAACGGCAACTTCAGCATCGTGAATTCCATCGTCGACGGTGGCACCGTGTACTACACCCTCAACGAGGAGTACCCGGGCGCAAACCTCATCGTGAACAGTGTGTTGATGAACAGCACCTGCGCCATCAACGTCGACAGTTCCACGCTCACCGTGCAGAACAGCGCCTTCTGGGACACGCAGGACACGTGCGCGGGCGACGCGCTGGTGGGCAGCAACGGCAACATCGGCGTCGACCCAGAGTTTGTCGACGCCAACAGCGGCGACTACCACCCCGCGGCCGGTTCTCCGCTGGTCGACGGCGGTACCGACGGCGTGTTCGGCGCGGACGTCGACGGCAGCACCGCCGACATCGGCGTCTACGGCGGGCCCTTCAGCCAGGACGGAGGTTGGTAATGCGCGTTCTCCTCCCGCTCGCACTGTGGGCGTGCAACGCGCAGAGCAGCATCACCATCAAAGACGCCGACGGCACGGACGACAGCGATGCCGACACCGACGCCGACACCGACGCCGACAGCGACGCCGACAGCGACACGGACACCGACACCGGCACCGAGCCGGACGTGGAACCGGTCGTGCCGGACCTCGTGGTGGACTGCGAGGGCAACGCCGACTTCGAGTCGATCCAGGACGCCATCGACGCGGCGGTGAGCCCGGCCGACATCGCCCTCTGGCCTTGCGAGTACCACGAGCGCCTGGACTACCTCGGAAAGGACCTGAACATCTACGGTACGGAGGGCTCGGCCAAGACCACCATCGACGGCGACGGCACGGGCACGGTGGTCGACGTGGAGGTGTACGAGCAGGGCCACGTGCGGCTGGCTGGCGTCACCATCACCGGCGGCTACGACGTGTCGGACGGCGCCGCCATCGAGATCATCGAGGCGTCGCTGGAACTGGAGGACGTCGTGATCGAGGGCAACGAGGGCCTCTACGCGATCCGGTCGTGGGCCGGCTACCTCGACATGGTCGACGTCGTCATCGACGGCAACGACCTCGCCCCGGGCGGCAGCGGCGTGTACAGCAAGGGGGGCGGCTTCAGCTTCGACCGCGTCTACATCGACTGCGACGGCGCCGACCAGGGCATCTGGCACCACAACTCGCTCGTGCTCACCGACAGCGAGGTGGTCTGCGACAACGGCTACGGCGTGCACAACTACCACGGGGAGAACATGATCTTGCGGTCGCGGCTGTACGGTGGCCTCGCGGGCATCCTCGCCTACGACACCGAGAGCACCGACGAGGAGCCGGACAGCCCGAACGAGCGCATCATCGTCGAGAACAGCGTTTTCGGCGGCGGCGCCATCGGCGCCGACGTGCGCTACATGAACTTGTCGGCCACCAACTCCGTCTTCTACGGCGACGAGTCCGCGCTCTCCATGACCGCCTGCAACTCGGCGTCGACAACGGTCAACAGCGTCTTCGCCGGTGCGGCCTGCGGGATCACCGGCGACCAGCGCTTCAGCCACGGCTACTCGGCGTTCTGGGACAACGCGGCCGACGGCTGCGGGGTGACGGTGACGCCCGAGGTGAGCAGCGACCCGATGTTCACGAGCTGGCCCGACGACCTGACCCTTCGCGCCGGTTCACCGCTCATCGACGCCGGCAGCCCCGAGGCCGGCTACAACGACGGCGACGGTAGCCGCAACGACATCGGGCGGCACGGCGGGCCGAGCGGGGACTGGTAGCAGCCCCCGCGCGCCTGCGGCAACGGGTCGCATCCCTCGCAGGCGCGCGCCGGACGGCACGCCACGGCCGGCTCCGCGTCGTGTATCCTCCACGGCAGTGGACTCGCCGCCTCGCGCGCATCGTCGCCCCGCGCACGCTGTGTCGCGGCTGCTCCTGGCCCTGTCGTCGACCCTGGTGTGCGTCGCGACCATCGAAATGTACTTACGACTGGCGCAGCCGGGCAGCGTCCACGCCCTGGACAACGCCGCGTTCACCCGGCCCTCGCAGCTCCCGGGGCAGACGTGGGAGTTGATCCCACACGCCGGCAACCCGCATTTCGTGGGCGGCCCGGTCTCGATCAACGAGCACGGTCTTCGCGGGCCTAGCTTCGAACTGAATAAGACCGCCGGAACCTACCGGATTCTGGCCGTGGGCGACTCGGTCACGTTCGGCTACGGCGTGGCCGACGACGCGGGTTTCGCCCGCCAACTGGGGTCGCGACTTGACGTGCCGGGGATGCAGGTCGAGGTCCTCAACGCAGGCCTTCCCGGTGCCGGCCTCAGCTACTACCGCGAGTCGGTGCAACGCTGGTGCTCCCGGGTCGACGCGGACCTCGTCCTGGTGAACCTGGTCCTCAATGACATCGCGGTGTACCCGGGCACCCCGCCGCAGCCCGCGCCCACCCGCGCCGCGGCTGCGCCCGCCCTTGCCCCGGTACTGGCGAGGTCCTACGCCTACACCCGGGGCTTCCGCTACGCGAAGAGCTTGCTCTACAACCTGGGGGTGCTCGACCTAGGCAACAGCGAGGGCTACCGCTTCGCGGCGCTGGCCGAGCCAACCCCGGCCACGGAGGTCGCCTGGACGTCGAGCCTGGCGGTGCTCGCCCAGGTCGTCGACCGGACGGCGGCGTGCGGGGCGCCGCTGGTGTTCACCGTCTTCCCCCTGGAGATGCAACTCGACCCGGAGATCCTGTCCTTGTACCGCGACGAGATGGGCCTGGACCTGGCGGCGGACCTCGCCGAGATGTCGCCCCAGCGACGACTCGCTGCGTTCGCCGACGAGCGGGGCGTCCCCCTGGTCGACCTCGCCCCGGCCTTCAGCGAGGAACCGGTGGCCAAGCTGTTTCTCGTTGGCGGCTACATTTCCCGGGACCCCGTGCACCCCTCGGCCCTGGGCCACGCCCGAGCAGCCGAGTACCTCGCGCGCACGCTCGCCCTCTGGGGCACCGCGAGGCCCTGAGCGCCGCGGCCGCGACGGGGCGCTATGCTCGCGGCATGGCCACGCCGATGGACTGGGTCGACGCCGCCGCCATCGCGCTGCTTCGCGCGCAGGGCGGGCGCAGCAGCTTCCTCGACGGCGCCGGCACGCCGGTGCACGCCCTGCGGATGCCCGGGAAAGGCACGGCGCCCCCGGTGCTGCTGCTCCACGGCCTCGGCTCTCAGGCCACCGACTACATCGGCGTGATCGCGGGCATCGTGCCGCACTGCTCGGAGGTGATCGCCCTGGACATGCCGGGACACGGGCTCAGCCCTGCGCCACCCGCCGGGATGGACCCAGCCGTCGTCCGCGAGGTGGCACTATCGGCCTTCGACGCCCTGGAAACGCCACCGCTGGTGGTGTTTGGCAATTCGCTGGGCGGGCTCACCGCGATCAGGCTCGCGCTCCTCCGGCCGCAACGGGTGCGGGGGCTGATGCTGGCGTCGCCCGCCGGAGCGCCGATGGACGACGAGGCCTTCGCGGCGCTCCTGGCCGGGTTCCAGTACCCGGATCACCAGAGCGCGCTGCGCTTCGTGGACCGCTTCACCCGGGTGTCGCCCTGGGCCCGGCACGCCTTCGCCTGGGGCGTACGACAGCGCATGAACCGCGCCGCCGTCCGGGATTTCCTCGGCCGGATCGGGCCCGGCGACCTCCTGGACAGCGCGGACCTCGCGGGCATCGGGGTCCCGGTCCACGTGGTGTGGGGCGGTCGCGACGAGGTGCTCCCCCGCGCCCACGTCGACTACTTCCGTGCCTCGCTCCCCGCGCACGCGGTGGTGGAGGTGGAGGAACGCTTCGGCCACGCGCCCTACGTCGACGACCCCGTGGGATTCCCCCGGATGATTGCCGCCTTCGCGGCGCGCTGCGCGGCCTAGATGTGGTGGCTGATCGCCTGCAGTGGCGACCAGACACTGCCGGGAACGGGCCAGGGCGGGGTCCCCGCTTGCGAGGCCCCGCTGCCAGCGCATGAAACGCCCGTGGAAGGCCTGCAGTTCGACGGCGAGCCCCCCCAGAGCCTGCTGCTGGTGGTGCTCGACACCCTCCGCCGCGACACCGTCGCGGCCTACAACCCTTCGCTCCCCACCATGCCCTGCCTCCAGAGCCGGTCCGACCACCTCGTCCGCTTCGACAACGCCTTCGCCGTGGGGAGCTGGACCGGCATCAACACCGCCTCGATGATGACCGGCTTGCTGCCCGAGAACCACGGGCTCCTCAGGGTCGACAGCCAGGCGGGCGAGCCAGAACTCGAC
>CAYHRZ010000122.1:0-11563 GCA_964359125.1 uncultured Klebsiella sp.
AGTAGGAGGACGGCGCCGTCGAGCACCCGCAGCGCGCGCTCCACCTCGATGGTGAAGTCGACGTGGCCGGGCGTGTCGATGATGTTGATGCGGTGCTGCGAGCCCGAGGGGTTCTCGGTGTCCTTCCAAGAACAGTGAGTCGCGGCCGACTGGATGGTGATGCCGCGCTCGCGCTCGAGGTCCATGGAGTCCATGAGCGCGCCGACGCCGTCCTTGCCCTTGACCTCGTGGATCGCGTGGATGCGACCGGTGTAGAAGAGGATCCGCTCGGTGAGCGTGGTCTTGCCCGAGTCGATGTGGGCACTGATGCCGATGTTGCGGATCAAGTTGAGGTCGGTAGTCACGGCAACTCCAGGACGGGTTCGCGACGGGGTCGCGGTGGGGGCCACGCTCGCCTGGCCGCAGTTGACGGCAGGACAGGGCGCTCGCGGGCCGCGCGGGCTATCGGGCAGCCGCTCGCCGCGCAACTCTTGACCTCACAAGGGCGGTCTGGTACGCTCGGTCGCGCGTTTTGCTCGACACTCCCCTCAACGAGGTTCCCATGAAGCTCAAACTGCTCTCCTTCGCGGCCGCCACGGTGGCCTTCTCCCTCGCCTGCACCGGCGGGACCACCACCACCACCACGGAGGCGCCGCCGCCGCCGCCCGCCCCCGCCACCGCGTCGACCACCGGCGAGATCGGGGTTCCCGCCTGCGACGACTACATCAAGAAGATGACCGAGTGCTTCGCCACGATGGACGCCGCCACCAAGGCCGCGCTGGAGGCGAGCTTCAAGCAGACCACCGACGCGTGGCGCGCCGCGGCCGCCACCCCGGAAGGCAAGGCCGGCCTCGAGGCTGGCTGCCAGGCCGCCGTGGCCGCGATCCCGCCGAACTGCGCCGGTGGCGCCGCCGCCGCGCCCGGGACCGCCGCCGCGCCCGCGCCGGGCGCCGGTGGACCCGGTGCGGGTGCGCCGGGTGCCGCTCCGGGTGCCGCAGCCGCCCCCGGCACGGCCCCCGCGGCCGACGCCGCCAAGACCGAGACCACCACGGAGAAGCGCGGCGGTGGGCGCGACGGTGACGGCGACGGCGGTGGCCTGACCCCCCGCGGCGGCAACGGCGGCGGCCGCGGCGGTGGCGACGGCAAGAAGAAGGGCGATCGCAAGAACTAGGCCACCCACGCAGCTACGACGGCCGGCGCGGGGCGCCCTCAGGGGGGTGGCTCCGCGCCCCGTCCGGGCTTCTTCGCGCCCGCGGCGGGGTGCTCTGCCTGCAACTCGGCGGCGAGCTCCCAGGACAGGGCGCCGTGATTCGTGGTCATGGCGTTCGATCGTCGGTCTCGGTGAGCGCGGTGCGCAACTCGGCGAGAAGGGCCGCCCGATCGTCGCGGGCGCGCTGCACGAACGCCGCCGGAGTCGCGGTGTCCGGGTCATGGCGGGCGCTCCACAGGATCATCTCGACCAGCACGGGGAGCAGGTCGATCGCCTTGGTCGTGGGCCGGTAGCGGCCACCCGGCGCGCGCGCCAGCAGGCCGTCTCGTTGCAGGCTGGTCAGGCGGTCGGCCAGGATGTTGGTGGCAATGCCCTCCTCAGCCATGAGAAAGTCGGTGTAGGTGGACCGTCCCTTCAGGAGCACGTCCCGCAAGACGAGCAGCGTCCACCGGTCCCCGAAGGTCTCCAGGGCGAAGTGGATGGGGCAGTCGGACCGGCGACGGCGCTGGGGCACGGGGTTCCCCGTTCAGTCGCGGAAGACGCTGCGGAGGCCCAGGCCGTACAGCAAGAACTGCCCGGTGGCCGCGATGCCTTCCACCGCGATCCAACCGCCGATGGAGGGGACAGCGTACTTGCTGGGTTCGACCACGGCGATGTACCCCCCCAGGAAGGCGCCCATCGCCAAGGCAAAAGCAAGCGCGTCCCGGGTGAGCGTCTCCGCGCGGCCAAACTTGCTGAACGCCCAGGTGAGGAGCAGCCCTTGCACCACCATGGTACCGACGCCCATCGCGAGGATCGGCTCCGAGCGCATGAACGACACCGCGGCGAAGTGGTCCGCCGCCAGCACGAAGTGCGACAAGGCCTGGACGACGAACGTGCAGGCGACGAACGTGCCGGTGCCCACGGCAAGGCGGGTAGGGGTCAGATTGAGGGAGGTCACGACTTTTCTCCGAGCTTGCATTTCGCAAGCCCACGGTAGCCCGCGCCCTTGCAAAGTGCAAGCACCCAGGGCGGCCGCCTACGTTGGTCGCCGCGAGGGCCCCGTCCGGGGGGCGTCACTGCCCGGAAAATGCGAGCGCCTCCCGAGCAATGACCAGCCAGTTCAGGGCTCCATCGGGGCCCACGCACACCCACTGGCGCATCAGCCGCCCATGGCCCGGATCGAAGTACTGCGCCCCATTCGCGACGAGTTCGTCGGCCCTCGCGACGGGAAGCTTCACCACGAGGCGGCCCTTCACCTCCATCGCGAACACCTTGCCGCCCACCTTCAGCCCGGCCGATCCGAACATCCGCCCTCGGGAAACCCCGCCCCGCCCGGCGAGAGCTGCCACCACGACCGCGAAGGTGTTGGTCATCGCGACGACTCTGCCGCCCTGACGAGGTTCGCGAAGAGCTCGTCCAGCGTCGACGTGAGCTTGCGACGCATCACCACGGTGTCGAGCAGCCACCCCAACGGGCCGAACTTCACCTGGTACTCCAGGTCCTGGGTGATGCGGGCCCCGACAGCGTCGGTGTGGACGCGCGTCGTCCACCGCATGAACACGATCGGCCAGTCGCTCTCGACCACCTCCAGCCCGACGGCGTGCCCCTCTTCCCAGGCGATGACGCGCTCGACGACGCGGCCGCTCGGCTTCAAGTCACACTCCCGCTCCGCGCCCACGCCGGTGCGCGCGGCTCCGCGCACCCGTGCGGACGCCACGGCCTGGTTGTAGCTGGCGACGGCCTCGAGATCGGCGAGGAGCGCCCAGACCCGTTCGGGAGGGCAGCGCGCGGTGACGTCGTGGCGGAGATGGGTCATTCGCATGCCTCTGAAAGTGTGCGCTTGTGGTTTAGCGCGCCCGGCGCAGATACACAAGCCGCTACTTGTGGAGCACCGTGAACGCCCAACTCGCCCTCAAGGCCCTGTCCGAGCCCCGGCGCTGCGAGATCCTAGACCTCCTCCGCGCCTCTCCGATGGCGGTGGTGGAGATCGCCGAGCGGGTGGACGTCACCCAGCAGGCCGTCTCGCAGCACCTCAAGGTCCTCGAGCACGCCGGACTCGTCGAGGCGCGCCGCGAAGGCACCCGCCACATCTACACCGTGCGCCCGGAGGGCTTCGCCCCGGTGGAGTCGTTCGTCCGGAAATTCTGGGACGACAAGCTGAAGGACCTCAAGATCGAATCGGAGCGTTGATGGGCACGTACTCGACGAGGATGGAGATCGACGCCCCCCCGGATCGGGTCTTCGAGTACTTCGTCCGGCCCGAGCTGCTCGTGGGCTGGATGGGCGACTACGCCGCGCTCGATGCCCAGCCGGAGGGCGCCTTCGCCGTCGACATCAACGGCGTCATCATCCGCGGCCACTACGTGCGCGTGGAGCCGCCACACCTGATCGAGATCGCGTGGGGAGAGGCCGGGAACCCGCTCATGCCACCCGGCTCGACCCACCTCGTGATTCGGCTCACGGAGCGGCCAGGGGGCACCGTCTTGGAGTTGGAGCACCGCGGGCTCGCGGATGCGGAGGCGGCGAAGCACGCGATCGGGTGGCCTCACTTCCTGGAGCGGCTCGAAGGACTGTCGATCGGCCGGGATCCCGGCCCGGATCCCTGGGCCGCCGCGCCTCCGGTCAGCTGACCCCGGGGGCGCCGCGCATGGCCCCGATCCACTGGTCCAGGGCGTTGGCGAAGGCCCGCTTGGCCCGCTCGTCGAACCCGCCGGGCCCGCCGCCCTCGACCATCCCCGCGGCCCGGGCGTCGGTGAAGAAGTCGCGCAGGCTGAGCTTCTCGCCGATGTTCGACGGCGTGAACCACTCGCCCCGCGCGCTCACCACCGCCACCCCCCTCGGCACCAGTTCGGCCGCCAGCGGCACGTCGGACGTGACGACCAACGAGCCCGGCTCCGCGTGCGCCACCAGGTAGTCGTCGGCCACGTCCAGGCCCCGGCTGACCACGACGCTGTCGATGCGGGGGTGCCTCGGGATCACCACCGCGCGGTTGGCCACCAGCGTGACGGCCACGACCCCGCGTTGCGCCGCCCGGTAGACGATCTCCTTCACCACCCGGGGACAGCCGTCGCCGTCGATCCACACCCTGGGCAAGGCCGGGACCGCCGCCTCCGCCGCGACGGGAACGTCGCTCCCGTCCGGGGTGTCCGCGCCGCGCGGGGCGGGCGCCTCGACCGGGTTGTCGATGGCGTAGAGCACGTGCTGCTGCAGCGGGTGCGCCTCGGGCAGCTTGGGGTGGTCGAACTCCCCCACGCGCGACAAGCCCAGGCGCTCCATCAGCCGCCACGACCGCGTGTTCGCGGGCACGGTGAACGAGACGATCCGCGGCAGGCGAAGTTCGTCGAGACCCCACCGGAGCACGCTGCTCGCCGCCTCGAAGGCCAGGCTCCTCCCCCACCAGGGGCGCGCCAGTCGCCAGCCGATCTCCACCGCGGGCGTGAAGTGCGCCTCCCACGCGGGCAGTCCGAGCCCCACCATCCCGACCAACGCGCGTGACGCACGGTCCTCGACGGCGAAGACGCCGAAGCCCTGCCGCGCGGCGTGCAGGCGCATGCGGTCGAACATCGCGTCGGAGGCGGCGCGGTCGATGGGCGCCGGGAAGTGCGCCATGACCTCGGGGTCCGCGTTCAACGCCGCCAGCGGCTCCCGGTCGCGCTCCTGCCAGGGGCGGAGCACCAGTCGCTCGGTGCGACGCACGGGCAGGGGGGCGCAGGTCTGCGCGAGGCGGGACAGGGCAGCTTGAATACTGATGGCAGCTCCACGGCGGCCGCCCTCGTATCCGGGTGGGACCGCCTACTCCCCCTCGTCGTGCACCAGCCGCTCCCGCTCCTCGCCGAGCGCGGTGTGCAACGACTCCGCCGCTTCTTCGCCCACGATGCCCTCCGACTGGGCGTGGCGCAGTGCGTCGGCCTCCACCGCCAGGAGGTGGAGCGTGGCATCTTGCATACGCTCCTCGTCGAAGCGCTCGCCCACGGCGGACCGCGCGGCGGCACGACCGTCCTGGAGCTGGGCCGCGTAGCGCTCGAGCAGGGCCTCCCTGACGTTCGGCTCGAGGTGATCTCGCTGCTTGTCGAGCGCCGCGAGCGCCGCCTGCGCCATCAGCGTGCGCGCCCGCGCCGTCTCGTAGGCCACGCGCGCCACCGCGCCCTTGACCAGGCCCAGCCGCGCGAGGAGCGGCTTCATGGTGAGCGCCTGGAGCACCAGCGAGATGCTGACGACACCGAAAACCAACAGCACCAGGAGGGAACGTCCCGGGAAGTCAGCGGGGAGTCCGATCACCAGGACCATCGACAGGCTCCCCCGCAGGCCGCCCCACACCATCACGTGCCCCCACGCCACGGGAACCGGCTCCCGGGCGAGACGCCGGATGATCGGCAGCGACCCGTACACGGTGGCCGCCCGGCCAAGGAGCACCGCGACGAAGGCCAGGGCGATCGCCCCGCCGGCGCTGAGCAGCGCCACGATGTCGAGTTCGAGGCCCACCAGCAAGAACACGAAGGTGTTGCTGAAGAAAGCGAAAAACTCCCAGAAGTCGGCCACCGCGACCCTGGTGCGGACACTCATCCCGAACTGGCTGCCAAAACTGCCCAAGACCAGCCCCGCCGTCACCGTCGCGAGCACGCCGCTGGCGCGGACCTGCTCCGCCACCAGGAAGCTGCCGTAGGCCACCACCACGGTCATCGCCGTCTCGATGAGCTTGTCGTCGACCTGCCGGGTCAACACGCTCGCCGCCGCGCCCACCGCCGCGCCCACCAGGACGCCGCCGGCAGCCATCCAGGCGAAGGTGCGCACCGCGTAGACCACCACCTCCCCCAGGCCTTCGAGGTGGGGAGCCTCGGCATGCCCCACGTGGACGCCGAGCACGGCCGCGACGATGAGGAACACCACCACCGCCACGCCGTCGTTGAGCAGGCTCTCGCCCTCCACCAGCAGGTACAGCCGCCGGGTGACCCCGAGCGTGCGAAACAGCGCCAGGACGCTGATCGGGTCGGTGGCCGCGATCATCGAGGCAAACAGGAACGCGTTCCCGAGTGAGAAGGCCGGGTCGAAAATGGCGCTGACGCCCACCCAGCTCAAGAGCGCGGTCACCGTGACCGCCACCGCGACGCCCGGCACGGCCAGCCACAGCACGACGAAGGACTCCCGGCGGAGATCGTCCAGTTTCAGGTGGAAGGCCGCCTCGAACAACAGCGCGGGCAAGAACACCATCATCAGCAGCTCGGGCGTCAGGTGCAACGACGCGAACTGGCTGAGGTGCAGCGTGCCAAGCCCGATACCGGCGACCACCAGCGCCACGGTGTAGGGCAAGCGCCAGCGCAGGGCAGGCGCCCCCACGAGGGCGCCGACGAGCAGCAGGAGTAGGAACTGGGTCTCGGTCTGGGCCATGGTCCGCGGGACTAACGGCCGTCGGGCGTGCGCGGGCGCTCCCCCCGGCCCGCGAGATAGCGGCGCGCCCATGCGATACCGAGTCACGCTGCTCGAGGGCGACGGCATCGGCCCCGAGGTCACCCGCGCCACCTGTCGCGTCCTCGCCGCGGCCGGTGCCCCCATCGACTGGGAACCGTCCCCGGCCGGCGGCGCGGCGATGGAGCAGTTCGGGGTGCCGATGCCCGACGTCACCCTCGCCAGCATCAAGAAGAACCGGCTGGGCCTCAAGGGCCCGCTGATGACCCCGAAGGGCAAGGGTTTCCGCAGCGCGAACGTCGCCATGCGGCAGGAGCTGGAGCTCTACGTGGGGCTGCGCCCGGTCCGCGCGCTCCCCAACGTCCCCGGGGCCTGGCCCGGCTTGGACCTCGTGCTTTTCCGCGAGAACACCGAGGACCTCTACGCCGGCATCGAGCACGAGGTCACCCCGGGCACGGTGGTGAGCATGAAGACCAGCACCCGCGCGGCGGGGGAGCGCATCGCCCACTGGGCCTTCGAGTACATGCGCTACCGCGGGCGCCGGCGGGTCCACTGCTGTCACAAGGCGGCGATCAACCCCCGCGCCGACGGCGCGTTCTTGTCGGCCTTCCGCGACGTCGGCGTGGCCTACCCGTTCATCGAACAACTCGACATGGGCGTCGACTCCCTCTCCCTGCTCTTGCCGCTCGATCCCCAGAAGTTCGACGTGCTCCTGTTGCAGAACCTCTACGGCGACATCCTCAGCGACCTCTGCGCGGGGCTGGCGGGCGGCCTCGGCGTGGTGCCGGGCGCCAACATCGGCACCCAGGCGGCGGTGTTCGAGGCCGTGCACGGTACCGCGCCCGACATCGCGGGCCAGGACAAGGCCAACCCCCTGGCGCTCTTGCTGTCCGCGAACATGTTGCTGGAGCACGTGGGCGAGTGGAAGATCGCGAGTCGCATCGAGCGCGCCGTGTGGCGGGTGCTCGCCGACGGCACGCACATCACCCGGGACCTCGGCGGCACCGCCGGGACCACCGAGTTCACCGACGCCGTCGTGTCCGCGTTGGAGGCCTAGCCATGGAAGTGACGTTGATCCCCGGTAGTGGCGCGGGCCCGCAGACGGCGCAGGTGCTGGTCGACGTGGTGGCGGCGCTGGGCGCCGACGTGCAGTTCGACGTCCAGGCCGAGATCGAGCCGGCCATCGCCTCTGTGCGCCGGACCGGCGTGGCCATAAAGGGGAAGTGGATCTCCGAGATCCGCGCGGGGGTGCTGCCGCCCACGGTGCTGTTCCGCAAGGCGCTGGGCATCAACACCATCGTCCGCCGGGTGCAGAACCTCCCCGGCCTGCCCGCGCGGGGTTCGGGCATCGACCTCGTGGTGGTGCGGGAGGCCAGCGAAGACATCTACGCGGGCTTCGAGCACGAGAGCGCCGACGGCGTGTACGAGACGGTGAAGGTGACCACGCGGGCCGCCTGCGAGCGCATCCACCGCTTCGCCTTCGACTACGCGCTGGCCAATGGTCGCCAGCGGGTGACGACGGTGCACAAGGCCAACATCCTCAAGAAGTCCGACGGCATGTTCCTCGCCGTCGGACAGCAGGTGGCCGCGCAGTACCCGTCGATCAAGCACGACGACGTGATCGTCGACGCGCTCTGCATGCAACTGGTGCGCTGGCCGCAGTCCTTCGACGTGCTCGTGGCGGGCAACCTCTTCGGCGACATCGTCAGCGACTGCGCCGCGGGCATGGCGGGGGGCGTCACCGTGGCGTGCAGCACCTGCCACGGCCCCGACGTCACCGTGTTCGAGAGCCCGCACGGCACCACGGTCGCGACCGTGGGCCCCGACGGCGCCAGCCCCTACCCGATGCTCGGCCTCGGGGTCGACATGCTGCGCCACGTGGGCCAGGCCGCGGCCGCCGAGCGGCTGCGCGCGGCCTGCCTCGGCGCGCTCGCCGCGGGCGTCCACACCGCCGACATGGGTGGCACCGCCACCGGCTCTGCGGTCCGCGCGGCGGTACTCGCGGGGGTGTAGGCGGCGGCCAACCGCCGGGCCGAGGCTCCGGCGCGTGCCTTCGGCGACGACGGGTGGGCCTGCCCCTCCGCTGGCGACCGCAGTCGTCGCAGACGTACCGGGCCGCCAGCGGCACGAGGGCCACCCGCACCTGGATCTCCGATTCGGTCCTGGCAAGCCCCGTTCCCGGCAACTCCCAGCCCTCTCCCCCGCGGTCGGCGCGGGCATCCCCCGCCCATGCGCTACACTGAGCGGCGCGCGAACCCCGCTCCCTCGGAGGAACCCATGCTCTTCCCCTTCCTGCTGGGCTGCACCGGTGGCCACGGCGAGACCAACCCAACCGACACCGCTGACACCGCCGCGACACCGGACGACGCCGGCGACACGGGCGACAGCGGGGACACGGGCGCGGATTGCGACGCAACCGTCCCCACGATCGCCCTGCCGGATTTCACCGCCGCCGCCCCCTACACCTACCAGACCGTGTCCCCCTCCGCGATCGACCCGGAGACCGACGTCAACGCCGACTACGAGCACCAGGTCTTCTACCCGGACACGCCCACGCGGGCCGAGTTGCTGGTGTACCTGCCGGGCACGGATGGAAAGCCCGCGAATGGCCTGCACCTCCTCGACATCGCGGCGCGCAGCGGGTATCGGGCGATCGGCCTCGCCTACCCGACCGACGAGAACACCGGCGACATCTGCCCCGCGTGGGACGACGACGAGGCGTGCACGGAGGCCTTCAACCGCGAGAAGCTCTACGGCGTGGACGGGATCGAGGAGCTCGACATCGACGAAGCGGACTCGATCGTCGGCCGCCTGACGCGACTGCTCGCCGCCCTCGACAGCTACGCGCCCGGGGCAGGCTTCGGGGACTACCTCGACGGCGGCACGGTGCAGTGGGAACGGGTCATCGTCGTCGGTTGGTCGCAGGGCTCGTCGATCACGGGCTTCCTGGGCCGGGACGTGGAACTGGCGGGGAGCGTACACCTCGCCGCGGGCTGCAACACCGTCGAGGAGGATGGCGCGGCGGCGCCGGCGGCATGGTGCCTGGAGCCGCGCGCGACCCCGCTGGACCGCATGTTCTCGCTCATCCACACCCTCGACGACTGGGAGTACGACAGCCTGGTGTCGTGGGAGGTGTACGACCTCGACGCCTGGGGAGGGAGCGCCGACGCGGGAACGCTCGCCCCCGACTACTGCACCGGCCCGCACCTGCTCACCACCTCGCTCAGCTCGCAGGGCGGGGGCGCGGAGTACCACAAGTCGATCGCGACGGACGCCCAGATGCCGCTCGACGACGACGGGGTTCCCGTGCTCGCCGAGGACTACGTCTGGCTCTTCACGCTTGGGGCGGGATGAGGCGACGGCCCCGGGGTGGGGAGGCGGCCGAGGGTGTCGGCGCCGCTGTCGTGCACATCGGTCAAGGTGTTGCCGCCGGCGTCGTAGGTGTAGGTCCAGCGCCAGTCGACCGTGCCGTTGCCGTCGTTGAGCACCTGCACGTCGGGGTGGAGCAGGCGCCCGCCGGCGGCGTTCACCACGGCGGTGCTGCCGTAACCGCCGCCCCCGCGTCGGCGTACCAGGCAGAGTCGGAGCAGGGCTCGACCGCCGGCCCCGCCCGCGCGCGATACGGCCGCCCACCGGCAACACGACGTGCAAAAGCGACCCTTCGTGCAGACCCCCTTCGCGGCCGAGCTCACGCGGCACGCCTGCGCCTGGCGCCGCCGCTGGGACGGATCTGGGCACCCCCTGTTCGACGACTGGACCGCGGGCATACATCCTGACTTCCGCGCGGCGGCCGAGCGCGCCATCGTCGACGACGAGGTGCGCCTCCACGACTACGCCGCCGCGGTCACCAGCTCCCAGGCCTTCGCGATCAACCTGTTCGTGCCCTTCCGTCACCACCCGGCGGCAGCCCTGGGCGAGGCGCTGGCGCCGTGCCTCGGCGAGCACGTCGTCGTCGAACGGGTGGGCTTCGAGTGGGTGCCGCCCGGCGCCCTGCTCGGCGAGATCGACGGCGACCGGCCGCGGGAGGGCGAGCCCGCCACGGCCGTCGACGTGGTGCTCTGGGCTCGACGCCCCAGCGGGCGGCCCTGCGCCGTGCTCCTGGAGGTGAAGCTGGGCGAGGGCGGCTTCACGCCCTGTGGCGGTCGCGACAGCACGGCCAACCGGCGGCGAGACGTGTGTGACTCCGCCGCGGCCTTCCTCGCGGAGCCGGGCGCCTGCTACCTGCGCCGACCCGTCCGCAAGCAGCGAGACCGTCGGTACTGGGCCATCTTCGCCCAGGCCCACGGGAGCGTGGCCGCCGCGTTCCCCGGCACCGACCCGGCCGGACCCTGTCCCTTCGCCGGGCAGGCGCAGCAGCCGATGCGGAACCTCGCGCTCGCCCGGGCGCTGGAGCAGGCGGGCACCGTCGACCGCGCCTGGTTCGGGCTGTGCGCCCACGACGACAACCCGGACGTCGCGGCGCACTGGGCGGGGTGGCGCGCCCTCCTCGGCGACCCGCGCGACGCCCCGGTCATGGCGGCGTCGGCCATCGTCGCCGCGGGCCGGGCGGCTGGCTTCGAGGACTGGGCCGACTGGATGGAGGACCGCTACCGCCTCGGGCAGCGCAAGCCAACGGCCGCGGCCCCGTGAACTTCGACGCGCTGCTGGAGACCGTCCGGCGTCAGCTCGGTCGCCGGGTCGATGTCCCCCGGGGCTGCGGGTGGCGTGTCCACGGGCGCGGTGACGGCCTCCGACTCGTGGTCGATATCGACGCGGCCGCTCTCGCCGGGAACATGCAGGACAACACGCCCGCGGCGCCCTGCTTCGCGACGTGCCTCGCGTGGTGGCACGAGCAGGCGACAGGCTGTCCCACCGGGGTGGATGTCCGCGTGCTCGGCCCGGCGCCCACCGACGCCGGCGCGCTGCGGCACTGGCGTCGCTCGCACTTACATCTCGCCGAGCTGAGCCCGATCCGGGGGCCAACCATAGGGGTGGAGCCCGCGCCCGCCA
>CAYHRZ010000123.1:0-9395 GCA_964359125.1 uncultured Klebsiella sp.
CCCACGGCGCCGAGGTACGGTTCCTGCTCCCCCAGTTCCGGCCGGAAGAAGAGCTGGATCGCCCCTTCCTGCGAGAGTTGCTGCAGGCCGGTGTGGAGGTGCTTCCGGCGCATGGGATCCTTGAGCTTCACCCTCGCGAAGTGCTCCGGCGCGAAGCGGGGGATGCCCTGGTACTCCACCGCGTCTTTCACGAACAACGAGTCGCCGATGCGCAGGGCGCCGGGGTCGAAGAGGCCGATCACGTCGCCCGGCCAGGCCTCGTCGAGCAACTCGCGCTCGCTGCCGAGGAAGGTGTGTGGCTTGGCGAGCTTGATGGTCTCGCCGGTGCGGTGGATGGTCACTTCCATGCCGCGCTCGAACTTCCCGCTCTGGACGCGGAGAAAGGCAACACGATCCCGGTGACGCGGGTTCATGTTGGCCTGGATCTTGAACACGAAGCCCGAGAACCGCGGGTCGTCGGGTGCGCGGGCGACGCCGGTGCACGGGCGCGTGCTGGGGCCCGGCGCCATCTCGACCATGGCCTGGAGGAAGGGCTCCACCCCGAAGTTGGTGAGCGCCGACGCGAAGAACACGGGCGTCTGTTTGCCGGAGAGGAAGCGTTCGGGGTCGTAGCCGTCGCCGGCCATGTCGAGCAGCTCCACGTCGTCTTGGAGCTTGGCCCGGAGGCCCTCGTCGACCTCGGAGGGGTCGATGCGCTCGAACTCGACCAACTCCGTGCCCTTGCCGTCGCCGAAGCGGAGTACCTGTCGCGACGAACGGTCGTAGACGCCCGCGAAGTCGCGCCCGGACCCGACGGGCCAGTTCACCGGCGCGCACTCGATCCCCAGCGCGCGGCCGACGTCGTCGAGCAGGGTGAGGGGGTCGATGCCCTCGCGGTCGCACTTGTTGACCAGGGTCAGCACCGGGATGCCCCGCATGCGGCACACCTCGAACAACTTCCGGGTGCGGTCCTCGACGCCCTTGGCATTGTCGATGAGCATCACCGCGCAGTCCACCGCAGCCAGCACCCGGTAGGTGTCTTCCGAGAAGTCCGCGTGTCCCGGGGTGTCGAGCAGGTTCAGCCGTCGGCCGCGGTAGTCGAACTGCAACACCGAGGAGGTGATGGAGATGCCGCGCTCCTGCTCCATCTTCATCCAGTCCGATACCGCGTGTCGCGACGCCTTTCGCGACTTGACCGCCCCGGCGATGTGGATGGCGCCACCGTAGAGCAACAACTTCTCAGTGAGCGTGGTCTTGCCGGCGTCGGGGTGGGAGATGATCGCGAAGGTGCGCCGGCGGGCGGACTCGTCGTGCAGTTGGGGTGTTTCGGCGGGGTCCATGGCGTGGGCTCTGTGCGGCGCGCGGCTATCGCGCCCAGCCGGCCGGTGGCCTCACTGCACCCGGAACTCGACGGTTTCCGTCTCGGCGGCGCCGCCACTGTCGCGGGCGGTGACCGAGAGCTCGTGGCGTCCCTGCTCGACGTTCTCGATGTAGAAGATCACCACGCCGTCGTCGGGCGGACGGTCCGGCGCGTCGTCGACGCCCTCGGCGATGCCGCCCCAGGTGAGGCTGATCGCGCTCATGTTGTCGTCGCGAGCCTTGATCTTCACCTGGACGATGAGGGGATTCCCCAGGTCGTAGACCTCGCCGTCTTCGGGTTGCTCCACGGTGACCCTCGGCGCGTCGTTGGCCTCCACTTCGACCTCGACCTCGTCGCTGGCCGTGGCGCCGGCGTAGTCGGTGGCCACCACGCCCACGGTGTAGTCGCCCTCGGGGAAGCCGTCTTCGAAGTACCAACTCGCCTCCGTCTCCGACACGAAGGCGTGCCCCTCCGAGGCCGGGTCCGGGTCCACCGTCCACGCGAACTCCAAGGCCAGGACCCCGGCGTCGTCGTCGGCCACGGCGGTGAACGTCAGGGTCTCGCCGGCGTGGAACTCCTCGCCGTCCTCGGGGTCGGTGATCCGGACATCGGGAGAGGTGTTCACCGCGCCGGTGGCGGTGCAAGCGAGTTGGGCGAGTGCGAGAGTGAACACAGTTCGGCAGGATAGCAGGGCGGCGTGCGTTCGACCCTGAGCTTCTCAGTCGCGCTCGGCGTCGCGGCGGGGCTCGCGGAGGTGGCGCTGCGGGCGACGCCCGTCCGGGCGCTGGACCTCCCCCAGGTTGGCGCCTGGGCGCTCTTGTCGGTGGGCACCGCGCTGGCGGTCACGCTGCCCGCCTCGCTGTCGCGACGACGCACCGTGGTCTCGGCGCTGCTCTTCGGCCTCGTCGCCGCCATCAACTACCGCTACGAGCTGGTGCTCAACGACTTCGTCCGCAGCCCGAAGGTGTGGGCCGGCATGCCGGCATTGTTCGTGGTCGGCGGGATGTTCGGCTGGGTGGTCGCGCCCCTCATGTCGCCCCGGGGCCTCTGGGCGGTCGGCGCGCTGGCGGGCCTGGTCGCGGTGGTGCGGTCCACCCCCGCCGGGGGACAGCGCCTCGACCGTCCCAACGTGCTGGTGGTCAGCCTCGACACCACCCGCCCCGACGTGTTGGCCGACAAGCCGGTGTACCGCCGACTCGCCGCGGAGGGTACGGCGTTCTCGCAGGCGGTGGCGTCGGCGCCGATCACCGAGCCCTCCCACCTGGCCATGTTCACCGGGATCGCGCCCTACCGCAGCGGCATCGTGTCGAATGGCACGGACCTCGGGGACCGCCCCGCGCTGCTGTGGCGCACGTTGCAAGCTGAGGGCTACCTCACGGCGGGCTTCGTGGCCGGCTTCCCGTTGCACTCCAAGTACGGCTGGGCCCAGGGCATGGACGCCTGGGACGACGACTTCGGGGCCTGGCCGGGGGCGGAGTCGCTCTCGCTGGTGAAGTTGTTCAACCAGTTCGCGGTGAAGGAGCACGCGCTGCGCGAGCGGCCGGCGAGCCGGGTGGTGGCGCGCGGCGCGCGTTGGTTGCGGGCGCACCGCGAGGAAACGTTCTTCGCCTTCGTGCACTTCTACGACCCGCACGGGCCGTACGAGGCCCCCCCGCTACCGGGGGCGGCGCCCGTCGAGCCGCCCTCGGAGGGCACGCCCTTGGCGCTGCCGGCCTACTGGCCGGCCCGTCACCGCTCGATCACCAGCGTCGACTACCTCAAGGCCGCCTACGCCGCCGAGGTGGCCTATGTCGACGGGGCGGTGGGGGTGTTGCTCGAGGCCCTCGGACCCTCCCTCGACAACACCATCGTGGTCGTGACCGCAGACCACGGCGAGAGCCTGGACGAACACGGGTACTTGTTCGACCACGGCGACGACCTCTACGACCCGTCGCTGCGGGTGCCCCTGGTGGTGCGCTTCCCGGGGAAGGTGAACGCGGGCCAGGTGGTGGACTGCCAGGTGCCGGGCGTGGATCTCGCGCCGACCATCCTGGAACTGCTCGGGATCGACGATGGGATTGGCCGCGACGGGACTTCGCGCGCACCGGAGTTGGTCGGGGCCCCGTGTCGCGACACGCCCTTGGTGTCGTCCACCACGGCTGGACGCTTCGTGGCCGATCCCCCGGTGGACCATGCCCTGCGCGGCGGGGGCACCAAGCTGGTGCTGAAGGAGCGCGGAGCTGCGGAGTTCTACGACCTCGCGGCGGACCCGGGGGAGTTGCGGAACCTCTGGCCCTCGCCGGCGTCGAAAGCGGCGGAGGCACTCTTGGCCACGATGTTGCAGAACCGCGGCGCCACGGTGGGGCCGGAGATGGACGACGCGACCCGCCAAGCGCTCGAGTCGCTCGGCTACATCGACGGGCACGGCGAGTAGTCCGGGATGACCGACGACGTCTTCGACGACATCGCCCCGGTTCCCGACGGACGGGCCTGGCTCCGCCTCGCGGCGCAGGTGGCGGCGGCCGGCGCGATCATCGGCGCCATCGAGGGTGTGGCGCTGGCGATGCGGGTGAAGCTGCTGCTCACGCCGCTGGAGCGCGCCGAGCTCGCCTGCACGGCGGTGGTGGCCGACGCGGCGGTCGCGGGTGTTTTCGGTGTTGTCGGCGGCCTCCTGGCCCCGCTGCTCTGGCGACGTGCCGAGCGCTGGGAACGCTACCGCGCGGGCTTCTCCCTGGGCGTGGCGGGCTTCGCGGCGTTCTTCTTCTTCCCGATGGGTGTGGAGTTGCTCAACCGTGGCGACATCAAGCACGGGGCGGGGATGTTCGCGTTGGTACTCTCGCTGTTCGCCTTCGGCTGGTTCAACGCTGGCTACTGGTACCGGCGGGAGATGATTGGCATGTCACCGCGTCTGGGCTGGCGGATCCCGGCGTTCGGCCTGTCGTTACTGGCTGCGTCGAGCGCGGCGTTCTTGGAGCGGACGCCGCCGCTGATCGACCCGGCTCCGCCGGGCGCACCCAACCTCGTCTTGATCACGGTCGATACCCTGCGTCGCGACCACGTGGGCGCCTTCGGCGCGGCACGCCCCACGCCGGTGATGGATCGCCTCGCCGCCGAGGGCGCCGCCTTCGACCAGGCCATCACCGCGCTCCCGGAGACGGCGCCGTCCCACGCCTCGATGCTGACCGGCCTACACCCGGCGGAACATGGCCTCGAGCAGAACGGCATGACGCTCAAGCGGAACTTCCTCACCGTCACGGAGCAATTGCAGTTCCTGGGTTGGCGAACCGGTGCGTTCGTGTCGGCCTTCGCGGTCGACTCGGCGACCGGCCTGGACCAGGGGTTCGAGGTGTACGACGACGACTTCCTCCCGCGCTTCCGGGGCCTCTCCGAGTTCCGGGCCGGCTACGGCGCCCTGCGCCTGTTGATGCGATTCGGCAACCCCGCCAACTTCCCGTTCTTGCTGGAACGGGGCGCGCCCCGCACCTTCGACCGCGCCCTGCGCTGGGCGGCCAACGTGCCCGCCGCCGAGCCGCTGTTCACGTGGGTCCACATCTTCGAGCCGCACTCTCCCTACGAGGGCCCGGTGGACCACGCGGCCATCCTCGCCCAGGAGCCCGGCTACGACTACTCCGATGCCGAAATCAAGGTGCTACGTGCGCAGTACGCCAGCGAAGTGGCCACGGCCGACCGGGAGATCGGGCGCTTCCTGGACGGCCTGCGCGCCCTGGGGCGCCTCGACAACGCGCTGGTGATTGTCACCGCCGACCACGGCGAGGCCCTGGGCGAGCACGACATCATGTTTACCCACCACGGCCTGTACGACGACGTGCTCCGCGTGCCGATGATCGCCTGGGCCGCGCCGCCCCGGGAGTGGGCGGGTAGCCGCGCCGCGGAGCAGGTGACGGTGGCCGACGTGGCCAACAGCCTCGTCGACTTCGCCCAACTGCCGCTCTTGCAGCAGACCCGGTCCGTGCCGCTGTTCTACCGGGTCACCGGGCGCGACGTGAAACCCGACCCGCTGCTCTTGATGGGCCGCTCGGCGCGCACCTGGCTCTACGGGGTGCGGGCCCCGGCCGGGGTGAAGTACATCCAGGGGGAGGGCATCGAGGAACTCTACGACATCGGGGTGGATCCCGGGGAGTTGCACAACCTGGCCGCCGAGGAAACGGGCGCCGTGCAGAACGGCCGCGCCAACGTCGAGATGCTCAAGGGCCACGTGGACCGCGCCGCCCCGGAGGATGCCAGCCAGCGCAGCCTGCTTGAGGCGCTCGGCTACGTGGAGCCCACACCACCCGTGCCGGGTGGAGACCGAAAGCCGTGAAGCGCTGGCTCCTGGCGGTAGGGATCTTCGTGCTCTTGGCGGTGGTCCTGGCCCCCCAGGCCGCGGTGGGCGACGGCACCTTCGCCTACCACGACTTCCGGCACCACCACCTGCCCTGGCGGGCGTGGGCCGCGCAGCGCTGGTTGGCGGGTGAGTTTCCGGCCTGGGCCAGCGGCGCGGGGAACGGCTTCCCGCTGTTTGCCGAGGGACAGGGGGGATTTCTCTACCTGCCTACGATGTTGCTGTTCGTGCTTTTGCCCGGCGGCATGGCGCTGGACTGGGCGGTGCTCGGTCACCACGCGCTCGCCGCCACCGGCGCCTGGTGGTTGTGCACGCTGGGCGGCCGGCGGGGGGCCGGGCCGGTACTGGCGGGGGTCATCTACGGTTTCTCGGGCTTCATGGTTAGCCACGCGCTGTACCTGGGCATGCAGAACGCGGCGGCCTGGTTGCCCTGGGTTCTGGGCGCAACGCTGTCGCGACGGGGGTGGCTGGTGGCCACGGGCATTGCCGCGATGGGACTGGCCGGGCACCCGCAAGCGGCGGCGTTCGGGGGACTCCTGGCGGGCGGCTTCGCCCTCGCGACCCAGGAGCGGGGGGCGTTGGTCCGGTGGACGGCCTGGGCGGGGGCGGGCCTCGCCATCGCCTCACCCCAGCTCGCCGCGAGCCTGGAACTGTCGCAGTTCTCGATGCGCGACGGCGGCGTGGGCGCCGACTTCGCGCAGGTGGGCGCCATGCCGCCGCAGGAGTTGGTGGGGCTGGTGCTGCCCTACGCCTTTGGCTTCGACCGGCCCGCTGACGTCGTGCAAACCTACTACCACCGCGGCTCCGGCTACTGGGGCGCGGGCGTCAATAGCTGGGAGATGTGTACCTACCTCGGGGTGCCCGCGATCGTGCTGGCGTTGCTCGGGGTCCGCCGCGCGAAGGGCTGGGCGGCGCTGGCCCTGCTCGCCGCCCTGTTGATGCTCGGCGGCCCGCTCTGGAGCCTCGTGCGCCTCTTGCCCGGCTTCGACTACTTCCGGTTCCCGGCGCGGTTCTCCATGTGGCTGAGCCTCGCCGTGGCGATGCTCGCCGCGCATGGGCTCGAAACGCTGCGCCGGGGTTGGCGGGTGCGGGGGAACCGGTTGCGACTGTTGATGTTTCTGGGTTTCTTCACGCTCTCCACCGGTGTGTCGCGACTAGGCCTCGACACCCGAGCGAACGAGCTCGGCGCGGTGCTCACGGCGTACTTCGAGCGGCAGGTCGACCTCCCGGCGCCCCCGCCGATGGGGGCGTTGTTGTCGGCGGCCCTGCCCGCGCCGGAACCGGAGGTCGCTGCGGAGATACCCGCGAAGGTGGCGCGCATCCTCGCGGACCTCCGCCGCTCCACCGACCCGCGCTCGCCCCGGGTGCTGGTGCCGGTGTTGTTGTTGCTAGGCACCATCGTGGCGCTGCGCCGCCCGCGATTGCTCACCCTGCTGGTGGCGGTCGATTTGCTGGCATTCGGTCGCGACTACCACCCGGTGGGCGAGCCCGCCCAGCCGCCACGCTGGCTTTTGCCGGTGATGACCGAGCCCGGTGGATCGCGACTCACCGTGCTCGATCGTCGGGTTTCGACGGACATCGACGACGACCTGCTCACCGCCAGCATGGGACTCCCGCTGGGCACCGCCGACGTGATCCTGCCCTCGCCGTTGCTGCTCGTCCGCAACGAGGCCCTGCTCGCGACGGTTGGCCTCGACGTGGGCGATCGCGGCGCGGCCAAAGTCGCGCGGTTCCTCGAGCACCACGACATCGCCCGCCGCATGGCGGTGCGCTGGATCGCCACCGTTCACCACGTGCCGGGCTTGTTGCCGCTGGTGCGCGGCCGGTACCAACTCTACGAGGACGCCCGTGCGCTGCCCCGGGCCCGGGTGGTGCCGTGCGTGGTCGGCGCGGTCGACGGCGACGCGGCCTTCGCGGCGCTGCTCGCCACCGACCCGGAGCGCGCCATCGTCGTGGAGGCTGCGACGGACCGCTGCGCCGCGGGTGGTGGCACGGCGCAGATCGTGGCCTACGCGGACCAGGAGGTCAGCGTGCGCGCGGAGGGCCCGGGGTACCTGGTGCTCGCCGACACCTGGTACCCCGGGTGGGAAGCGAGCCTCGACGGTGAACCCGTGCCGATCCTCCGCGCCGACCTCGTCTTCCGCGGCGTGGAGCTTTCCCCAGGCAGTCACGAGGTGGTTTTCCGCTACCGCCCGCTGTGGTTGTGGGCGCTCGGCGGCCTGTCGTTGGCGGTGGGGGCCGGGTTGGTAATGGGCGCGTCGCGACGGCGGTGAGGGTCTCGGCGGCCGGGTGGCTTCACCGGACCTTCCACACCGACTCCGTGGCCCCGCCGACCGCGTTGAAGCGCTCGTCGTCGAGTTGGGCGTGGTGCACTCGTCGGGCGCCCCGCCAAGAGGCCCGCACCTCGTGGCCGGGGACGCTGAACGGCGGCCCGTCGCGGCGGGCCTGGTCGTACGCCATGCTCACGACCAGGCCCCGGTAGGGCCGCCGGAGCAATGACTTCACGTGGGCGACGTAGGCAGGGCGCAGCTCGGCGGGCAGGGCGATCATCGCCGCCCGGTCGTAGAAGGCGTCGAACCCCTGCGCCGGTCGGTACTGGAAGAAGTCGCCGTGGACGAGAGTGATTCCCCCGGCCGACAGCGTGTTCCCTTCGCTAGCGGGCTCGATCCCGGCGTCGCGGAAGAACTTCTCGCAGGCCAGCGGCGAGAGTTCCACGCCCACCACTTCGTTGCCCTGGGCGGCCAACCACCCGAGGTCGAGCGACGCGCCGCAGAGGGGGACGAGTACCCGGCCCGGCGGGAAGTGCCAGTGATCCAACAGCAGGGGGTTGGGACTGTCGCGGTGGAAACCGATTTGTTGGGTGGACCAGCGTTCGTGCCAGAAGGCGGGTCCTGCGGCGGGGTGGGGCATGGTGGCGCCGTAGCCTCGCCGGCCCACTTCACACAACTTTACGCGGCGGCAACGCGCGAGAAAAGCACGGTGGCGACGATGATGGGGCGGGATTCACCCGCACCCAGGAGTCCTCCACGTGTCTGAACCCACCGATACCACCAACCCCCAGTCGACCCCCGAGGCCGGCAAGGGCCGCTGCAACCACCAGGGCCGCCACGGCCGCAAGGGCTGGCGCCGCTGGGCCAAGGGGGCGCTCTTCGTGGGCTTCCTGGTCGGCGTGCCCTGGGCCGTCGCCAACGCGGCCTCCGGTCACGGCTTCGGCCACGGCTGCGGCAAGCACGACGCGCCGCAGAGCGCCGAGGAGCTGCGCGAGCGCATGGACCGCGGCGCCGGCTGGCTGCTCAACCGCGTGGACGCCACGCCCGAGCAGGAAGCGCAGGTCGACACCGTGCTGGACCGCGTGGCCCCGGAGCTCTTCGCCCTCAAGGACGACCACGAGGCGCTGCGCCAGGACCTCCGCGCCGCGCTGACGGCGGAGAGCATCGACGCGGCCGAGGTGGAGTCGATCCGCAAGGAGGGCCTGGCCCTCGCCGACGACGCCAGCCGCATCGTCGTGGGCGGCATCGTCGACATCGCCAAGGTGCTCGACGTCGACCAGCGCGCGGATCTCGCGCAGGCCGCCGAGCGCTTCCACCGCTAGGATCGCCCGGTGTCTGAACGTGTGCTCCTCGTCGACGACGACGACCGCCTCGCGGCGATGCTCGCCACCTGGCTTGGCCAGCGTGGGGTCGACGTGGAGCGCGCCGCCCAGCCGGACCGAGGCGGCGGTGCCGAGCGCCTCGT
>CAYHRZ010000123.1:9405-11500 GCA_964359125.1 uncultured Klebsiella sp.
GCGCCCCCGACGGTCGAACTGGCCTCCTCCGCGCCCGCGGGGGGGGCTTCGACGCGGTGGTGCTGGACGTGATGTTGCCCGACCTCGAGGGGTTCGAGGTCCTGCGGCAGTTGCGCACCACCAGCCGGGTGCCGGTACTGATGCTCACCGCCCGGGGTGACGAGACCGACCGCATCGTGGGCTTGGAGATGGGCGCCGACGACTACCTTCCCAAGCCCTTCAATCCCCGGGAGTTGCTGGCGCGCATCCGTGCGGTCCTGCGGCGGAACACGCCGGCGGTCGGCCCCCTCCGCTTCGACGACCTGGAGGTCGACCCGGAGTCCCGGACGGTGCGCCTCGCGGGCGAGTCGCGCCCCCTCACGGCCCACCAGTTCGAGATCCTACGCGTGCTCGCGGAGAACGCGGGCCGAGT
Source organism: uncultured Klebsiella sp. (assembly GCA_964359125.1). Taxonomy (GTDB): domain Bacteria; phylum Myxococcota_A; class UBA796; order UBA796; family SXON01; genus SXON01. Next base: position 9,818 of record CAYHRZ010000123.1, read on the forward strand.
GATGTCGCGACAACAGATCATGGAACGCGTGCGGGGCGTGGAGCTCGAAGCCTTCGACCGCAGCATCGACGTGCACGTCTCTCGTATCCGGGCGGCCGTGGAGCCGGACCCCAAGAACCCCCGGCGCATCCAGACGATCCGCGGCGCCGGCTACCTGTTCGTGCGGTAGGCCGTGTTCCGCCGCCTCTACTGGCAGGTCCACCTGGCGTTCGTGGTGGTCGTGGTGGGCTCCCTGGCCTGCGCGGGGTTCTTCGCGCGCACCGTGTCGCAGCGAGAGCGAGTGCCCCTGCCGGTGGCGCCGATCGCGGAACTGGTGGCCGCTGAGGTGGATCGCAGCTCGGTGGCGGAGGCTGCCGAGCGCCTGCACCTTCGCCTCACGGTCTGGGACGGCGCGCTCCACCCGCTGGCGTGGTCCGATCTCCACGACCCGCCCGATCCCCGGGGCCCGCCGGTGCAGTGGCTTGGCTTCCACGAGGGCCCCACCGCGGCCGTCCACCTGGCCGACGGCCGCTGGTTGGGCCTTGGCTACGACTGGCAGTTCGACCACCGCCGTTTCGTCGTGGGTCTCGGCGCGATGGCCATCTGCGCCAGCCTGCTGTTGTACCCGCTCGCCCGGCGGCTGACACGCCGCATCGAGCGACTGCAGGCGACGGTGGAGCGCTGGGGCGAGGGCGACCTGGCCGCCCGTGCCCACGTCCACGGCCACGACGAGGTGGCCACCCTCGGGCGCGGCTTCAACCGCGCGGCCGACCGCGTGCAGGCGCTGGTCGACGGGCAGCGGCGCATGCTCGCCAGCGCCTCGCACGAGCTCCGCTCCCCCCTCGCCCGGCTGCGCATGGCGGTCGAACTGCTCGACGACGGGACCCCCGAGCGCACCGCCATGACCACCGAGGCCAGCCGCGACGTCGAGGAGCTCGACGACCTCGTGGGCGACCTGCTCCTTGCCTCCCGGCTGCAGGCCCGTCCCGAGCCGGGCCCCCGGGAGTTGGTCGACGTCGCCGCGCTCCTGGACGACGAGGCCCGGCGCGCCGGCGTGCCGACGGTGGTGACCGTCCCCGCCGCCGTGGACGGCGACCCGAAGATGCTCCGTCGCGCCCTTCGGAACCTCCTCGACAACGCCGGTCGCCACGCCGGCGGTGCCGACCGCGCGGAGGTGTCGACCGCCGGCGGCGTCGTGACCGTGTCGGTCTCGGACCGTGGCGCCGGCATCGACGTCACCGAGGCCGCCCGGGTCTTCGAGCCCTTCTACCGGCCCGCCGGCCACCGCGAGGGGCACGACGGCGGCGTGGGCCTCGGCCTCGCGCTCGTCCGCGACATCGCCCGCCACCACGGCGGCGACGTGATCCACGTCGCCCGCCCCGGCGGGGGTAGCACCTTCCTCTTGACCATCCAAGAGGGGTCGGAGGTTAAGTGTTAAGCCTTTCCGGCCAACATGGACGATCCCGCACAGAACCTAGCTAAGAACCTGCGGTTGCTCCGAGCCAGCCGCAGCGGCAGCCAGGCGCAGCTCGCCCGGCTGGCGGGCATCCCTCGCGCCACCTGGTCGAACCTGGAGAGCGGCTCGGCCAACCCCACCCTCGCGGTCCTCTCGTCGGTGGCTGGCGCCCTGGGCGTGTAGTTGGAGGAACTCCTCGCGCCGCCGCGTCGCCACCTTGGGATTCGTGAGCTGCGCGAAGGCGTATC
>CAYHRZ010000124.1:0-11413 GCA_964359125.1 uncultured Klebsiella sp.
GTCGGGGGGGGGGGGGTACGTCGAGGCGCTCGACGCGCGGGACCTCTCCGGCGAGGCGGAGTCCACCGGGGCGCCCGGTGGCCGCAGAGCCGACGTCGTTTCGCCTTTGGATCCCGGCGCCCGCGCACTCGACACCGCGCCGGGCTTCGACGGCCACGCCGTGAGGCTCCCAACCGTCGTCGAGCAGGCATGAGCCTCGCCCGCGAGGTGGCGTCGGCCGTGCGCGGGGGCGCGGACCCGGTGCCCACGGCCATGGCGGCCGCTGGGCGGGCTGTGGCCAACCCCTGGAATGCCTTCCGGCCCTTCGACGCGTCGGGGGTGGAGCGCGAAGCGACGGGGGCGCCCCGGGGGCGCCTGGCCGGCGTGCCGGTGGCCCTCAAGGACAACCTCTGCGATGCCGGGCAGCCCTGCGGCTGCGCCTCCCGCGTCTTGGAGGGCTACGTCGCGCCCTACGCCGCCACGGCGGTCCAACGGCTGCGCGCGGAGGGCGCGGTGGTGGTCGCCCGGACCAACATGGACGAGTTCGCGATGGGCTCGTCCACCGAGAACAGCGCCTACGGGCCCACGCTGAACCCGCTGGACCCGTCCCGCGCACCGGGGGGCTCCTCCGGCGGGTCGGCGGCGGCGGTGGCCGGGGGTGTGGTCCCGGTGGCGCTCGGCTCCGAGACCGGCGGGTCGGTGCGGCAGCCCGCCTCGTTCTGCGGCATCGTGGGGTTCAAGCCCACGTACGGTCGCATCTCGCGCCACGGCCTCGTGGCGTTCGCCTCCTCACTCGACATCGTCTCGCCCTTCGCGCTCGACGTGCGCGACGCGGCGCTGGTGGCCGAGGTGATGTCGGGCCACGACCCCCTCGACAGCACCTCGCTCCACGAGCCGGTGGGCGACTGGGTGGGCGCCTGCGACGGTGGCGTGCGCGGCCTGCGGGTTGGGGTGCTCGCCGAGGGTCAGGGCGAGGGCATCGAGACCGGCGTGGCCGCGGCTGTCGCCGCGACGGTGGATCGCCTCGCCGCGCTCGGGGCGGAGATCGTGCCGGTGTCGGTGCCATCCACGCGCCTAGCCTTGGCCTGCTACTACGTGCTCGCGCCCGCCGAGGCCTCGAGCAACCTCGCCCGCTTCGACGGCATCCGTTTCGGGCGCCGGGCCGAGGCGAGCACCCTCGCCGACCTCTACACCCGCACCCGCGGCGAGGGCTTCGGTCCGGAAGTCCAGCGGCGGATTTTGCTCGGCACCTTCGCGCTATCGGCGGGCTACGCCGAGAAGTTCTACCTCCGCGCCCTGGCCGCGCGGGCGAGGATCACCGTCGACATGGAGGCGGCGCTGCGGGATGTGCACGTCCTGGTCTCACCCACCAGCCCCACGGTGGCCTTCCCCCTCGGGGCGCGGGTGGCGGACCCGCTGGCGATGTACATGGCCGACGTTCTCACCGTCCCGGCCTCGATCGCCGGGCTGCCCGCGATCTCAGTGCCGTGTGGGCTCAGCGAGGGACTGCCGGTTGGGTTCCACGTAACGGGGCGCCGTTGCGACGAGGTGACGGTGCTGCGGGTCGCGGGCGCCCTGGGCTAGCGATCCAGGTTGTAGTCCGCCCAGGCCAGCAGGAAGTCACGACGGTCGTGGAACGCCTGGCGTAGCGTGAGCACGGCGGTGTCGTGGTCGGCGGTGGTGTAGTACTTGTTGGGATCCTGGTCCAGCCAGTCGCGGACCTGCTCGTCCCAGGCCACCACCTCCTCCTCCATCAGTTCCGCGTCGTAGTTCTCGGCGTACTGCGCGATGTACTCGACGAAGCGCTCTTCCCACTCGGCCTCGCCGAGCACGCTGCGCTCGTGGGGCACGTAGTCCCAGTACACGCCGAAGGGGTCGTAACTCATGGCGTTGTAGTAGCTGAACGTCGCGTCGAGGTCCCACGCCAGGTACATGAACCCCCGCTCGGGGTGGTCGTAGATGAAGTAGTTGTGCCCCGAGATCCAGTAGCCGTCCCAGTCGGGCATCGTCGCCTCGGCCGCCCACTCGGACACCCACTGGTCGGGGTCACCGTACGCTTCGAGGTCCGCGTAGTTGTAGCTCGACCACCACCCCTGGACCCGCGACGTGTCGGCGCCGGGGTTGTTCTTGAGCTCGTAGCCGTACTTGTAGAGGTTGCCGTCGGCGAACTCCTTCCCAAAGTTGCGCTCGAGGTACTCCCGGTCCGGCTCCTCCATGTGGGCGTAGATGCCGTAGTAGGCGTCGTTGATGTAGAGCAATCCGTTGTTCGCGCAGGGCGCGGGGTGGCCGTTGCGACGCAGGAAGCGCGATGCGGTGCGGTTGTTGAGCAACGTCGCGTCGTACCAGGTGGCGTCGAAGGCCACGTGCCGCTGGCCGTGGAAACGCTGGTCCTCGTTGACCTCCACGAAGGAGATCACGAACTGCATCTTCGTGCCCACCCAGGAATAGCCCTCGTTGCCCTTGAGCCGGATGGACACGTCGGGGAGGGTCTCGCCGTCCATCTCGAAGGCCTCGACCGGGTGGTAGCCCTTGGTGCCATCACGGGTGGCGAACTCGCGCTCGATGGCGCGCCACTCGGCGTCGGCGATTGTCAACCGGTACGTCGGTAGGCGATCCTGCTCGAAGATCTCGCTGCAGTCCCAGAGGTCCTCGTCGGAGCCCTCTTCCGGGTCGTCGTCCTCGCTCTCGCCGGTGTCGTCGTCGGTGTCGTCACCGCCGTCGCCGGGCACGTCTTCCAGGCCGGTGTCGCGAGCGGCGGTGTCGTCGGTGTCGAGTCCCACCAGGGCGGTGGGGGTGCATGCCCAGAGCAACAACATGGGCACAGTCTACCGCCGATCAGTAGAGCGCGTGCTCCTCGGTGGCGGCGACGATCTCCTCGAAGGTGGTCTCGCCCAGCGCCAGCTTCTTGATGCCGTACTCGCGCAGGGTGAGCATGCCGTCGTTGAGGGCCTCGCGCTTGATCTCCTGGGCGGTGGCCTTGGACTCGATCAGCTTCCTCAGCCGGGGCGTGATCGGCATCACCTCGAAGAGGCCGGTTCTCCCCCGGTAGCCTGTCCCCCGGCACCGCACGCAGCCCTGCCCGCGCTTCACCTTGAGCGACCGGCCCTCGGCGCCCCGGATGCGCAGGGTGTCGACCTGCTCGGGGCTGAGCACCTCGTCGGCGGCGCAGTGGGCGCACACCTTTCGCACCAGTCGCTGGGCCACGATGCCGAGCACCACGCTGCTGATCAGGAAGGGGTACACGCCGAGGTCCAGCAGGCGCCCCACCGCGCTGGCGGCGTCGTTGGTGTGGACCGTGGAGAGCACCATGTGCCCGGTGAGCGCGGCCTGGACGGCGTTGTCGGCGGTGTCGGGGTCGCGGATCTCGCCCACCATGATGATGTCGGGGTCTTGGCGCAGCACGTTCTTCAGCGCCGTCCCGAAGGTGAAGCCGATCTTGGGCTGCATGGCCATCTGGTTGAAGGCCTCGTTCACCATCTCGATGGGATCTTCGAGCGTGCAGATGTTGATGCGCGGGCTCGCGACGTGGTGCAGCGTGCTGTAGAGCGTGGTGGTCTTGCCGCTGCCGGTGGGGCCGGTGATCAGCACCATGCCGTTGGGCGAGCGAATCATGCTCTCGTAGGTGGCCAACTCCCGGGGAAAGAAGCCCAGGTCGGCCAACGACTGCCGCAGCACCGCCGGGTCGAAGATGCGCACCACCACCTTCTCGCCGAAGGCCGTGGGCACGCTGCTGACGCGCAGTTCGATCTCCTCGTCGCCGATTTGCGTCTTGAAACGCCCGTCCTGGGGGCGGCGTTTCTCGGCGATGTCCATGCGGGACAACAGCTTGATGCGACTCACCACGGCGGGGTGGACGGTCTTCGGCATCCGGTGGACAGCGTGCAGGATGCCGTCGATCCGCATCCGTACCACGGCGTCTTCCCGCTTGGGCTCGATGTGGATGTCGCTGGCCCGCTGGTCGGCCGCGTAGTTCAGCAGGTACCACACCGCCTGGACCACCGGCTGGTCGTTGGCCTCCAGCTCGTTCCAGCCGGCCACCCGGTACAGCGCCTCGAGGTTGGCGATGTCGGGGAGGTTGTTGGCGAGCTCCGCCTCGGCGGCGCGCATCGAGCGGCGGAAGCCGTGGAACTCGGTGATCACGCGGAGCACCTCGTTCTTGGGCGCCATCACCGGGCGGATGGGCTTCTTCTTGAACTCCACCAGTTGTTGCAAGAGCGTCGTGTTCCAGGGCTCGGCGAGCGCCACGGTGAGCTCGCCGCGCTTCTCCTCGGTGGCGATGACGAGGTTCTTCTCGGCGAAGGGGCCGCCGAAGGCATCCACCACCAGCTTGAAGTCGAGCTTGAGCGGGTCCAGGCGGACGAAGGGGAAGCCCAGGTGCTTGGCCATCGACTCGGCGATGCGCTCCTCGTCGAGGAACAGGTCCGGTGCGTCGGCCCGCTTGAAGCGGAAGGAGGCGACGAGCTCGGCGTCGGCGATGGTGTACGACACCCGCTGCCGACCCAGCAGGCGACGCAGCTCCGCGCGTTTGTCGAGCAACAGGTGTCGCGACTGCTCGCGACCGCGGTTGAGCACGTCTTGTTTCTGGCCGGGGTGGATCAACCGGTCCGACACCAGCATGTCGAGGACCTGCGCGAGCGTCGGGGCGGGCATCGAGGGGGATCGTATCGCCGCGGGGGGCGGGAGGGGTGCGCGGCGGGCGCGGCCCCTACGCCAACCCCGAGAAGAACCGCTCGTAGGGGAGCACCCGGACGCGCTGCTCCGTCCACTCCCGGTCGTGACCGCCCTTCTCCACGAGCTGGAAGTTGTGCCGGGTGCCGAGCTTCGCCGCGAACGACACCAGCGAGCGGTCCGGCGTGCCGTCGCCCGACTTGCACTCCACCAGCATCCAGGGCTCGCCGTCGCGCGACACCAGGAAGTCGACCTCCGCGCCGTCGCGCGTTCGCAGGAAGTGCAGCTCGAAGTCGCCCAGGGCCAAGTCCGTCCACTGCTGGCAGGCTTTCAGGAGGTGGAGTGCCGCGAGGTTCTCGGCGCGGGGGCCGGGCGCGGCGATGGACAGCCCGTCGAAGAGGTACAGCTTCGGGGCGGCACGGATGGCGCGGCTGAGTCGTTTCTGCCAGGGGCGGACCAGGAAGCAGTGGTACAGGTTGGCCAGCACGCCGACCCAGTCGCGCACTGTCGCGTAGGCCACCCCCACGTCTTCCTGGAGCGACTGGTACGACAAGAGCGACCCCACGCGGCTGGGGAGCAGGTCCACGAGCACGCGCATGGCCTCGATGTCGTGGACGGCACGCAGGTCGCGCACGTCCTCCGCGACCAGCCGCTCGCGCCGCAGCCGTGACCAGCGCCTCGCGCGGGCCTCGCTGCCACCCAGCAGGGGCTCGGGGAAGCCGCCCAGTCGCAGCAGGTCGTCCCACGGAAACGCCGGCGGCTGGTCGTGCACCAGCTCGTCGGGTTTCGGCAACTGCTGGTGTTCTCCCACGGTAAATGGATGAAGGCGATACGGGATGAAGCGACCCATCAGGCTGTCGCCGCCCCGGCGGTAGAGGTCCAGCCGCCCGCTGCCCGTCACGACGATCGGCACCGCGCTGCCCCGCAGGTCGTAGACGCCCTTCAACTTGCGTTTCCAGTTCCGGTCCTTGTGGATCTCGTCGAGGAGCACCGGGCCCGGCCCGCGGGTAGACAGGGCGTCGAGCGGGTTCCGTGCCCAGGCCCGGCGGAAGCGCTCGTCGTCCCAGGTGAACTCGTTCTGCGCGGAGACCAGGAATGACCGGGCCATGGTCGACTTCCCCACCTGCCGGGGGCCCGAGATCAACGCCATCTTGTGGTGCGCCAGGGCGTCGGCGAAGATCGCGTCGCGCAGGCTGCGAGGAATGGTGGCCATGCCTAAGTCAACTGATAATCAGCCGCGGCTAAATATCAAGTCACTGATAAATGGCCGACCGCTGCGTGGCCGGCGCTCACTCCAAGGGCACCACCCACGCCGCCCCGCCGTCCACGCTGGCGAAGGGCGTGCCGAGCTCGGTGGTCAACGGCGCCACGGCGGGCCCGAAGGCCACCACGATCTCCCCCGGCCGCGGCCGCCCGGGGTCCGGCCGGTTCGGGTTGTTGGCGAGCGGGTGACCGTGGAAGCGCTGGTCGAAGAAGGCACGCTGGGGGTTCTGTTCCCCGACCACCCGCACCACGGTCTCGTCGCCGGGCAACGCCGCGTAGATGCCCCGGGGGACAGCCTCCGTGCTGTGCAGCGGCAACGCCGCGGGCGACAACCACGCCGCCTCGGCCAGCAGCAGGCCCACGCCCAGCGGCACCGCGGCCGGGAAGCGCTCGGCCAGCCGCCGTGCCCCCCGGCTGGCGAGCGCCACCAGCAACAACTGGCCCACGAGCATCAAGCGCGCGTGGTTGCGGAAGCGGTCGCCCATCGGCAGGGGGTGCAACAACGCGGCCGCTGGGTTCGCCAAGCCGGTGGGTTTTCCTGCCACCGAGAAGCTGTCGCCCGGCGCGGCGACCACCGCGGCCGCGACCCCGAGGAACGCCGGGTGGAAGCCACCCGCCAGCGCGAGTCCCACTGTCGCGAAACCCACGTAGGCGGGGTGCTCGCGCCCCACGGTGTCGCCCTTGTCCGGGCGCCCGGGGACGACGAACGACACCACGTCGGCCCCCCGCCAGGGGTTGAGCTGCCACAGCGGCTCGGCGCGGGCCTCGGGTCGGGCCACGGGGGCGGCGATCGTCCCCCGGAAGGGCGCGGCGAAGGCCAACGCCAGCCCTGCCGCCAGGCCCAGCGCCGCCACGGGACGGACGGCCGCCCGGAGTGAAACCACGCCGCTCAAGCCCGGCCGCGTCCACGCCCCCAGGCAGGCCAAGCCCACGCCCGCGAACCACCCCAGGTACAGGCCAAACCCGGCGGTGATCCCCGCCAGCAGCCCGGCCCGGATCCAGCGTCCTTCGAGGGCCAGCGCCCAACTCAACGCCACCAGCCCCAGGAAGGCGTCTTCGGTGAGCCCCGACTGCAAGCTGCCGAGGTAAATCGCCGACAGCGGCAGGCCCACGGCGCCGACCGCCGGGCTCCCGCCCAGCGCCCGGCACAGCCGCGCCCCGCCCAGCGAGGTGACCACCACGCCCGCCGCGAGCACCAGGTTCCACGCGGCCGTGGTGCCGAGCAGGCACCCGAGGCCCGCCGCGACCCACGTGGGGAGCGGGTCGATCACCGGCCAGCGCTCGCTCCCCGCCGCCAGCGTGGTCCCGGTGGGCCAACCCGGCCAGCCGAGCCCCGCCCACCACTGCACCCAGGCGTGGCCGTAAGTCTCGGCGGCCGGGGAGCCCGCGAGGTGCCCGCCCAGCGCCGCCGGCCCCACCACCACCGCCGCGACGAAGAGCGCCAACACCAGCGAGGGTTCGATCTTGGCGCGGGTCACGGCCGCGCGACGATAGCACCCCGGGGGGCGGGCGCTCGCGTCGACGCCCCCTCACCGCTTCACGCGCACCTGCCCAGCCGAGAGCTCACTCGCCGACGCGTCGGTCTGCGTCGTCGTCGGGCCCTGCTTGCTGCCCAGCTTCGTCCCCGAGGTCTTGACGTTCTTCACGTCCACGGTGGCGTCGCCCGCCGGGAACTGCAGGGCGTCGAGCACCAGTCGCGCGAAGCTCGCGGCCACCTCCTTGCCGCCCTTGTCCACCTCCAGGGTGCCTCCCTGGCCCCCCTTCACCGGCGGCAACTTCGCCTTCACGCCGCCCTGCTGGATCGTGCCCCCGCCGAGGGTGAACTTGGCGTTAGCCGAGATGTTGTCCTTGTCGACGGCGTCGGCGTAGGCGGGGTCGCCGGGCGGGGTGGTCATGGCGCCGTTCACCAGCGCGGGCAGGTCGTCCTGCAGGGTGGCGTCGGGATCCTGGCCGAGGGCGAGGTTGGCCTTCTTGGTGACGTTGATGTTGGGGAACCGCTTGATGTCGAGGTACACCTTCCCGTCTTCGGTGAGGTAGACGCCGTCGAGGGCGGTGAACAGCGCGGTGTCGAGGGCGTCGGAGGCCACCACCCCGGTGCCCTCCGGCACCAGTTTCCCGCCGGTCACCTTCACGCTCACCACCATGTGGTTGCCCTTGGCCACCTTGAACTTGCCCAGGAGCCCCCGGCCCCAGCGGGCCGGCACCTTGCTGCCGTTTTTCCGCTCCTCCCGGGCGGAGTTGGCCACCAGTGGCACCGTCACCTTCGCGTCGAGGTCGCGCACCAGCGCCACCACCTGCGCCACCACCCCGGGGTCCACGCCGCCCTGGTTCTTCGTCCACGTCGCGCTCGCCAGGCCGGTGGCGTTCACGTCGTCGACGGACGCCTCCCCGTGGCCGTCGGCGGTGCCCTGAAATCCCAGTTTGCCGGTCTCGATGCCCTTCACCCGGGTGAGGCTGCCCTTCGGCTCCAGCTTGACCTTCTTCGCCTCCAGGCTCGACGCGCCGCCGCTGACCTCGGTCTGGGGCAGGGGCTCCCCCACCCGCTCGTTGGCGACGTCGCCGTACACGTCGGTGGCGGCGAGCGACGCGGCCGAGGCGTCACCTGCCACCACGCCGGTGGCGTTGACCGCGCCGACCGTCACCCGCGCGTGGCCGATCTTGCGGTTCTCGCCGTCGCCCTTCCAGTAGGCGAGGGCCGACAGGTTGGTCAGGTCGATGCTGTCGGCGGAGAACTTCGGGGCGCGTAGCGCCTTGGCCCCGGCGGCGTCGACGCTGGCTTCCAGCACCGAGGGTTTCTCGACCGGCGTGGCCAGGACGCGGATCCCGTCGCCGTACACCTGCTCGGCGTGTACCCCCATGCGGTCGACGTTCGCGAGGCGGAGTTTGTCGACCGTGGCGACCCCGCCTGGCCGGGTGAGGCTGGACGTGAGGAGCAGGTCGGTGCCCAGTCGGTTCGCGTCGGGGTCGCTGTTGTCGAACTCGATGCCCTCCTGGCCCTCGGCCGTGAGCACCTCGTCGAGGGGTTGGTCCGACCACAACGACGACGCGAGCGTGCTCTTGTCGACCAGCGGCGGCTCGGTCGACGGGAGCATGCTGTTGGCGAAGCCGTTGCCTCGCCCGCTGGACGTGGCGTTCTTGTGGATCGGGTTGCTGCCGAGGGTGGGGTTGCTCGCCGACGGCTGCTGGTTCGTCTTCGGGCGGTGGGTCTTGGCTGTTTGTTTCAGGGGTGGTGGCGCCACGATCGCTCCCGGGCTGGATGGAGCGTAGGCGCCGCGGGGGTGGCTGTCGTCGGAGGTGGTCCGGAGGTTTGGCCGGCGTGGCACCCCGCTGGGGACATCGACGGCCGACCTGCCCGCAGCTCTCCCCTCGACCTACCGCCCGGCCCCGAGCACCACGTAGACGAGGTCCTCGCCATCGACACTGCGGACGGCGGAGACCACGTCGGGGCGACCATCTCCGTCGAGTTCGCCCACCCAGGGGTCCGTGCTTTCCTGGATGGCCGCGCTTAGCCAGCGCTCGTCGGCCGCGACGGTGCAGGTGGCAGGGTCGACGCCGGGGCGGTCCACCAGGGGGCCGAGGTACACGAGCGAGGCCGGCGCCGCGTCGTCGCCCGGCTCGCCGCCCAGGGCGTCGGCCATGCCGTCGCCGTCGATGTCGCCCGTGGGACACCAGGCACCGCCCAGGCGGCGCCGAGGGGCAACGCCGTGGGCCACCGGTCCGGGCCACACCAGGGCCATGGGCCACAGGGCGACGGTGTAGTCCAGGTCCACCGCGAAGGCCACCACGTCTGCCCCGCCGTCGCCGTCGGCATCCGCGAGCGTCGCGGGAAAGTACGGGTGCAGCACCAGTTTGGCGGGCAGGCCGAGCCGGAGCGCGCTTTCCCAGGTGTCGTGTTGCCCGGCGGCCAGCGGACCCGGCACCACCAGCGGCTGGTCGCGCCACGCGGTTTCACAGGCCACGTCGGGATCCTCGCCGACGAAGAGCAAGTCCGCGACACCGTCGCCGGTCACATCGCCCACGCCCAAGTGAACCTTGTCGAAGACTACGTCTGCCCCCCCGCCCAGCAGGCGGTCTTCCAGGACCGGGCCGAACACGACGCTGCTGCCGACCGCGAGGTCGAGGATCCCGTCACCGTCGAGGTCGGCGGCGTGGAGCACGCCGCCCTCGCCGTGCTCGCCTTGAAGCTCCACGTGCGGGCTGTCCCAGTCCAGGGGGCCGGTGACCGGTCCCGGGAACAGGAGCACCTGCCCTGCCCCGTCGTCGCTCTGCGGCAAGCCCAGGACGAGGTCGGTGATACCGTCGGCGGTGAGGTCCGCGAGCAGCGGCACGACCTTCCCGCTCGCGTGGACCCACAGGTCGGTGACCGTGGCCCAGCCCTCGCCGTCGAGTCGGGTGAGCGTGGTATTGGTACCCACGTACAGTTGCGGTGTACCGCTGCCCGCGAGGTCGCCCACCGCCAGCCCCACCGGCACGTCTGTCACCGGGATGCCGGCCGGCATCGTGCGCTCTATCGTCGCGACGCTGGTCACATCCTCGCAGTCGTAGTCCGCCTGGAGCACCGGCCCGCAGCGGTCGGCCGCCTCGCTGTCCGGCGGGTCCCCGGGCTCGCAGGCGGCGAGGAGGGCGAGGAAAGCATGCACGGGGGGAGTGTACCGGGAGTTTGCCGTCGCCGCGTCGCAGGCGCCCCGTCGGGCGAGGAACCGGCGCGGCGTCACGACGTCCCGGGCTAGACTGCGGCATGTTCGTCCCCTTGCTCGCCTGCACGGCCTCCCCCGTCGACACGAGCGAGAGCGCCGACAGCAACCCGGTCGCGGACAGCTCCGACAGCGCCGTAGTGGCGGACAGCTCCGACACCGGCCCGATGGTGATCGAGGATCCCTGCCCCACCCTCGGTGCCGACCACGATTGCTGTCGCGACTGGACGGACTACCTGTGGGCCTGCCGCTCGGGCCTCGCCGGCGGACAGCCCGTCGAGGGCAGCTTCGTGGAGGTCGTCGAGGGCGCCACCCGGACGGACTGGGTGTTCCTGGGCACCGACGGCGAGGAGTACCGAGGAGAGTTCCTCGGCGGCACGCCGCGGGGCTTGTTGCCCGACCTCGAGGCGCTCGGCACGGTCACTGTCACCGACGACGGCGGCTGCGAGACCGATGGCGAGGGCGCCGCCCGGGGCAGCTTCGTGGTGGTCGATGCCGACGGGGCGCTCGTGATCGCCATCGGCAGCGCCGCTGCCCCGGAAGCCGACCCGGTGAGTGTCAGCTACGACGAGGACGACGGGAGTTGCCCGGTGCGTCCCAGCGACGGTTGTTTCCCCGGTGCGCAGAACCACCCCGTCGATCTCGCGTATGGTGGCGACACCGTCACCCTCTACCAGGGCGCGAGCGCGCCGCTGGGCGAGTACGACGCCTACGTGTTCGGCGCCATGTTCTTCCACGGTCCGAGTAGCTGCGACGACGTGGGCGGCCACGCCGAGAACTGGGCGATCCTGCCACGGTAGTGGCGCCCC
>CAYHRZ010000125.1:0-11233 GCA_964359125.1 uncultured Klebsiella sp.
AACACCGGACTCACCGGCGGCCTCACCCAGTTCCAACTGGTGCAGATCGCCTGTCCCGACTGCCTGGGCTACACCTCCAACCTCCAGGTGGTCGCCCAGGCGGGCTTCCACGACGCCACCAGCCGGAGTTGGGTGAGTTGGCTGCCCGCCGAGGGGAGTTGCGTGGGGGACCCCGCCCCCGCCCCTGCGTCGAGCCGCTTCCTCGACGCCGGCGAGTGGCTCTCCTACCGAAGCGGCTCGGTGTCGATCCAACTGCGGGCGGCCGACGGCGTGTACGGCGCCTCCGGTCTCGACGAGTCCGACTTCGTGCGCAACGCCGCGTGGGTGGTCGACGCCGACGGCGGGCGCGACGTGCCTGACTTCGACGTGACCAACGCCTTCTACACCCCAGAGACGATCAGCGGCCTCGAACCTTACGAGATGCTCTACACCAGCACCCGGACGGCCTTCGCGGCGCGGGTGCAGGCCAGCCGGGCTGACTTCTCCTGGTCGCCGTACGGGGGTACCGACAGCTTCGCGGTGGTGCTCGACGTGTACCACCCCCAGAGCGGCGCCTTCCTGGGCGAGGTGTTCTGCCTGGACGCCGACAACGGGAACCTCCGGGTGCCCGCCGGCTACCTCGCCGGTTACCCGAACAACGCCCTCCTCGTGATCGGCATGTACCGCTACGTGCTCGGGACCTTCGTGCGCCCCGACGACGGCAGCACCGTGGAGACCATCGTGAACTTCGGTGTCATCGGCACCGGGATCCTGAGCAACTGAGGCAAGATGCGCGTGACCCTGGCCTTCCTCTTCCTGCCGGCCTGCACGCCCGAGGCCGAGCAGAGCACCTGCGACCAGGTCTGCGAAGAACTGGTCATGACCTGCGAGTACGCCGCCTTCCCCGACTACGCGAGTTGCCAGGAAGGCTGCTTGTACAACGAGGAACGGGGTGTCAACACGCGGGGCCAGCTCAAGTGTTTCACCGACGCGCAGTGCAATACCTTCGCGGTGCTCGAGTGCGAGCACCAGTACGAGGTGGTGGAGTAGCGCCACCAGCGTGACCCCGCGCTACAATCCCGCCGATGCTCCTGCTGGCCCTCGCCTGCACCCACTCCAACATCAGCCTCGGTGGCAGCGAGGAGCGCGACCAGCCCCCGGAGGCCGACACGGCGGTGGAAGGGGCCCCGGGCAGCGGCGTCGACACGGGCGAGGAGGCGGAGCCGGTGGAAGACCCCGAGGCCGACGACGCCTACCAGGTCGCGCTGTTCGCCCACGACACGGTCCACGAGGTCGAGATCGCCCTCAGTCGCGAGGCCGAGTTGGCCCTGCGCGACGAGCCCTACGAGTACACCAGCGCCGCGGTGGTGATCGACGGCGAGGCCGTCGACGGGGTGGGCGTGCGCCTGCGGGGCAAGATCGGCAGTTTCCGGGAACTCTCGGGTAAGCCCAAGTTCAAGATCGACTTCGCCCAGTACGAGCCAGGCACCCGCTTCCACGGGCTGCACGCCCTGGCGCTGAACAACAGCGTGGTGGACTGCGGCTTCATGCGCGACCCGCTGGGCTACAGGGTGTACCGCGACGCCGGCGTGGGCACCGCCCGGACCGGGTGGGCGTCGGTGACGGTGAACGGGGAGAACTACGGCCTCTACGTGATTGTCGAAGTCCCCGACGAGCAGTACCTCGAGCGCGCTTTCCCGGGCGACGACGAGGGCCAACTCTACGACGGCAAGTACCTCTACAACACCAACACCGGGCGGTACACCCTGCTCGACTTCGCCTCCGGGGTCGACGAGGACTTCCAACTCGAGGAGGGCGTCGACAACGGCAACGCGGAGATCGTCGCCGTCTCCGAGGCGCTGTCGGGCCTCCGCCGCGGGGACCCCGTGGAGCCGGGCATGGAGGCCTTGCTCGACTGGGACGCGATCCACCGGGAGTGGGCGGTGGAAGAGCTGATCGGTCACATCGACGGCTACATGCTCAACACCAACAACTACCGCGTGTACTTCCGCCCTTCCGACGGCAAGATGGTCATCCTCCCCACCGATTTTGACTACGCCTTCCTGGACGCCGCGAACTGGGGCATGAACTGGGCCCGTCCCCGCGGCACGCTGGCCAGCGCTTGCTTCGACGACACCGACTGCGCCGCGAGCCAAGCCGCCGCCGTCCAGAGTGTCATAGGCGACCTGGACTACGCCAACATCCTGCAGTGGTACGACGAGGCGGCATCCGCCACGCTGGAACTCGCCAAGGACGACCCGCGGCGCGAGTGCGGCAGCTCCCAGGTGGAGAGCAACCGCACGGCGCTGCGGTCGTGGACGACGAACCAGGTGGGCGTGACCGAGGCCCACTGGGGGCTGTAGGCCCCGGCGGGCTAGCGGGGAGCGTGCCGATCCAGATCCTGCACGGCGACAACGCCACCGTCCTCCCCACCCTGGCCTCAGGTCGATTCCACCTCGTCTACATCGACCCACCCTTCAACACCGGGAAGCCACAGGCCCGGTCGCGGACCCGGACCACCCGCGACGCCGCGGGCGATCGCACCGGCTTCGGGGGCCACCGCTACCGCACGGTCCGGCTGGGCTCGACCAGCTTCGCCGACAGCTTCGACGACTACCTCGGTTTCCTCGAACCCCGGTTGCGTGAAGCGCACCGGCTGCTGGCGCCGACCGGGAGCCTGTTCTTGCACCTGGACTGCCGCGAGGTCCACTACGCCAAGGTGCTGCTCGACCAGGTGTTCGGCCGCGAGAGCTTCATCAACGAGATCGTCTGGGCCTACGACTACGGTGCCCGGACCCGACGTCGCTGGTCCCCCAAGCACGACAACATCCTGTGGTACGCGAAGGACCCGGACCACTACACCTTCCGCTACGACGACATCGACCGCGTGCCCTACATGGCCCCGGGGTTGGTGGGCCCCGAGAAGGCCGCCCGGGGAAAGACCCCCACCGACTGCTGGTGGAACACCATCGTGAGCCCCACCGGACGCGAGATGACGGGCTACCCCACCCAGAAGCCGCTGGCGATCCTCGAGCGCATCGTGCGCGTCCACTCCAACCCCGGCGACGAACTGCTCGACTTCTTCGCCGGGAGCGGCACGCTCGGCGACGCGGCCGCGCGGCACGGCCGCCACGCCGTCCTCGTGGACCACAACCCCGAGGCCATCGCGGTGATGCGGCGGCGGCTGGCCCCCTACCTACCGGCGGGCGAGGCCGGCCCGGGGAACCCCAGCGGCTAGGTGCCGGCAGGCGGCGGCCCGAGGCCTCCCCGCCCCGGGCCACGCCACGCCTACCGCCAGGCCCCCGCGTTGGCCTGCGCCCAGTCTGCGAACCGCTGCGGCGGCCGCCCGGTGACACGCTCCACGTCCGGCGACACGGTGGCCGTCCAACCGGCCCGGACGTACCCGTAGAGCGCCGACATCGTCGCGACCGCCACCTCGCCCGCGCCGTGCTCCCGGAGCGAGGCCTCGAAGAGGTCCGGGCTGATGTCGTGGTACTGCACGGGCTTGTCGAGCGCGGCGGAGAGGACGGACGCCACTTCGTCGTGGTCCAGGGCCTCCGGGCCGGTGATCACCCACGCCTCGCCGGTCTGCTCGCCCAGCAGCGCCGCCGCCGCCGCGGCGCCGATGTCGGCTGCGGCCACGAACGCGGTCTTGCCCGCGCCCGCGGGCAGGTAGATCGCCCCCTCCGCCTTGATGGGCGCGCCGTAGAACTCCACGAAGTTCTCCGCGAAGAAGGTGGGGCGGAGGAGGACGTATTCGAGGCCGCTCCCCTCGATCGCCACCTCGACTTGCCGGTGGCCGCTCTCCGGGTTGCCCTCGACGCCGGCCGCCGACAACTTCACCACGCGCCGCACGCCCGCCGCCTGCGCCGCCGCGAGGATGGCGCGGCCCTCCTCGGCCTCGTCCGGGCGGAACGCCGGGATGGCCAGGAAGAGGGTGTCGACGCCCTGGAGCGCCGCCGTCCAGGTGGAGCGGTCGTCGTAGGACCAGCGGACGGCCTCCACCCCGGCCGGCCAGGGCTGGGCGCCGGGGTCGCGGGTCGCCGCGCGGACGGCGGCGCCGCGGGCGCGGAGGGCGGTGACGGTGGCGCCACCGACAGTGCCGGTGGCGGTGAGGACGAGGATCGTGCGAGACATGGAAACTCCGGGGAAATCCGCAGCACCTCGCCGCGGGTACCCAAGGAGTAGACCCCCGTGATACTAAGGTGAAGTGCATGTGTTATCATATGCCAATAATGAAATCATAATGACCGACCTGTCCACGCTCACTGTCCACCAACTCCGGGTGTTGCTCGTGCTGCTCGAGGAGCAGAGCGTTTCATCCTCCGCCCGCCGCCTGGGGGTCACCCAGCCCGCGGTGAGCCACGCGCTGCGCGCCCTGCGCGGTTCCCTGGACGACGCCTTGCTGGTCGGCGGCACCCACGGCATGGTCGCCACGCCGCGCGCGGCAGCCATGCTGGGGCCGTTGCGGCGCACCCTGCGCGAACTCGACAACTTGCTGTCGGGGAGCGGCGCGCTCGACGTCGGGACGCTCCGGCGCACGTTTACCCTCGCGACATGGGACGGCGTGACCGTGGAGTTGCTGCCTGCGCTGCTCCGGCGAGCCGCCACCGAGGCGCCGGGGGTAGCCTTCGACGTGCGACCCGTGCCGCCGGAGGGCTGCACCGGGGGCCTCGAAGACGGCCGCTTCGACCTCGGCGTCGAGGTACGCCCTCGCGCCACGCCGGGCCTGAAACAGCGGGCCCTGTCGGACGACAGCTTCGCCTGCCTGGTGCGCAGCGACCACCCGGGTGTCGGGTCGCACCTGGACCTCCCCACCTTCCTGGCCCTGCCACACGCGCTGGTGAGCCCCCAGGGCGAGGGAACCAGCGTGGTCGACCGCAGGCTGGCGGAACTGGGGCACCGCCGGCGCGTCGTCCTGCGCATCCGCTACTTCCTCGCCGCGCCCCTGGTGGTGGCCCGCACGGACCTCGTGCTCACGCTCCCGCGGCGCCTCGCCGCCTACCTCGCCAGCCTGGCCCCGGTGCGCCTCCTGGAACCCCCCGTCGAGTTGCCGACCTTCCGGACCTTCATGGTGTGGCACGAGCGCTCCGACGCCGACCCCGCCCACCAGTGGCTCCGCGACGCCCTCGCCGCGGCGGCGGCCGAGCCGGGCAGCTAGGGCGCCGCCGTGCACGGCGCCCATCTCTTCCTCGCGAACCTGGGCACGGTGCTGTGCGTCGCCGCCCTGGCGACGGTCCTCTTCCAGCGCCTCCGGCAACCCCTGGTGCTCGGGTACATCCTCGCCGGGGTGGTGGTCGGGCCCCACTTCGCGCTGCCGCTGGTTGCCGACCACGCCGTCATCGAGGCGATCGCGGAGTTGGGCGTCACGCTCCTGATGTTCTCCATCGGCCTCGAGTTCAGGATTCCCAAGCTGGTCCGCGTCCTCCCAACCAGCGGACTGGTGGCCCTGGTCGAGGTGAGCCTGCTGTTCGCCGGCGGATTCCTGCTCGCCGGCCTGTTCGGCTGGACCCCGCTGGAACGCCTGTTCACCGGCGCGGTGGTGTCGATCTCCAGCACCAGCATCGTGGCCAAGGCCTTCGAGACCGAGGGTGTCGCACCCGCCCGCCGGGAGGTCGTGTTCGGCGTCCTCATCGTCGAGGACCTGCTCGCCGTGCTGATGATGGTCGGCCTGGCCATCGTCGCGACCGGAGGGAGCTTGGAGCCCGCCGCCCTGGGGACGGCCGCGCTGCGTCTCGGCCTCACGCTGGCGGTGCTCGTCGGCGGCGGCCTGCTGCTCGTGCCGCCCCTTTTCCGGTACATCGTGGGCCTCGGGCGCAAGGAAACCACCACCGTGGCCGCCGTGGGCCTCTCCTTCGCCGCCGCGATGACGACGCTGGGGCTGGGCTACCCGGCCGCGCTGGGCGCCTTCGTGGCGGGGATGCTGGTGGCCGAGTCGGGACACGGGGACCGCGTGGAGCACCTCGTCAAGCCGGTGCGCGACGTGTTCGCGGCCATCTTCTTCGTGGCGGTGGGCATGTTGCTCGACCCGGCGCAGGTGATGGCCCACCCGCTCCCGGTGCTGGGACTGGTGAGCCTGGTGCTCGTGGGCAAGGTGTGCGCGGTGTCGCTCGGGGCATTCCTGGTCGGGCACTCGCCGAAAGCCAGCATCCACGCGGGCATGAGCCTGGCCCAGATCGGGGAGTTCTCGTTCATCATCGCCGGCCTCGGCGTGGCCATGAACGCCACCGGGCACTTCCTGTACCCGCTCGCCATCTCGGTGGCGGCGATCACCACGCTCACCACGCCCTGGTTCATCCGCAGCGCCGACCGGGTGGCGGACCGGGTGGACCACAAGCTGCCGCCCGCGCTGCAAACCCTCGCCGCCCTGCACGGCGGCTGGTTGGAGGCCCTCCGCAGCGCGGCGCCCGTGGAAGGTCGGCGGGGGCGCCTGCGCACCGCCGTGGCGGTCATCGCCGTCGACGCGGTGGGGCTCCTGGCCGTGATCGTGAGCCACGCGCTGTTCGTCGAGGCCATCGCGCAGGAGGTGACGGTGCGTCTCGGTTCCGGAGCGTTGGCCACGCGCGCCGTGGTGTCGCTGGCCTTCCTCGCCCTCGCTGCCCCGCTCTACGTGGGCGTGGTCCGCGCCTGTGGACGCCTCGGGGAGGCGCTGGCGGAGCCGTTGTTGTCCCCGGGCTCGCGGCTGGCGCGGATCCCCGCCGTGCACCGGGTGCTGGTGACGATGCTCCAAATCGGCGCCGTGCTCGCCGTCGGGGTGCCGATGGTGGCGATCACCCAGCCCTTCTTGCCCCCCCTCGGCGGTGCCCTCGCCCTCCTCGCGGTGCAGGCCTTCCTCGCGGTGCTGGTGTGGCGGCGAGCGAGCGCCATGGAGGGCGAGCTCCAGTCCGGCGCCCAGCTGGTCTTCGACACGGTGCGCCGCGGCTCCGCCCCCCACGAGCCCGCGCCCGACGAGGGTGGCCTGCTCGGCGCGCCGGTGGCCCTCACCCTCGCGGCGGGCGACGCGGCCCTGGGGCACACCCTGGTGGGGCTGAACCTGCGCAGCCGCACCGGGGCCACGGTGATCGGCATCACCCGAAAAGGGGAGCCCCCGGGGCTGCCCAGCGGGCGCGAGACCCTGTCGCGGGGCGACGTGCTCGTCCTGGCCGGGGCCCATGCCGCGGTGAACGCGGCGGTGGCGGTGCTCCGGACCGAGGGACCGGAGCAGGGCTAGGACCCGCCTCGCACGGGTTTCCGGGGCAAGGCGTCCCGGTGCGACGGGCAAGGTCGGGAACGCCGCGCCCGAGGGCGGACTAGGCGGCCGCGCGTCCCAGCCGGCGGGCACACAGGTCCGCGATGGCGCCCATCCCGTCCACACCCGCGGCCCGCTCCACCGCGCTGTTGTAGTTGGTGTTCATGTTGATGTCGTAGGTGTAGCGCCGGCCGTCGGCGCCGGTCACGAACTCGATTCCCGCCACGTCGATCGCGTGCCGGGCGCAGAAGTCCAGGTAGGCCCGTACGAGCGGGTCGTCAGCGGCCAGGGCCTCGAGCGCGAACTTGCTGGTGGGCGCCTCGCCCACCGGGCAGAAGTCGCTGCCGACCTGGCACGCGTCGGAGGGGCAGAGTTCGAACCCCGCGTCGGTGGCCGAGCGCATGGCGAACAACAACTGCCCGTCGACGATCTCCACCCTCGTGATGCTCCGGGACGGCGGCTCGATGTACGCCTGGAGCAACATCACGCCGTCCATCGGCTCCTCGTAGGCGTCGCTGTCCACGAAGGCATCGAAGGCCGCGTGGTCGCGAAACAGTTGCACGCCGAGGCCCTTTCCCCCCTGGTTGTGCTTGGTGATGAACGGCAACGACATCGCGCGGGCGGCCGCGCTGAGGCGTTGCCGTCCCACCACCGCCACCGTCCGCGGCGTGAGGATCCCAGCGGCGTGGAGGGCCGCGTGCTGGCGCACCTTGCTCACCTCCAGGGCGAACGACCGCGAGCCGTTGACCACCGGGGCCCCGCGCTCCTCGAGCACGCCCAGCCACTCGCGCACGAAGTGGATGCCCCCGGCGTGCCCCCGGGTGTGCGCGGAGGGGCTCATGCGGTTGAGCCACACGCCGGGAGGGACCGTGCCCTCCACGTGGAAGTCGCCCGCGCTGGCATCCACCGGCCGCCAGGGCAGCCCGCGTGCGTCCAGGGCCGCGGCCAGCGGGGGCAGCCAAGCGGGGTTTTCGTAGAGTACGTGGATCATCGCGGGCAGCTACCCGCGGCCCGGCTCCTCGTCCAGCCCCGCCCCGCCGCCCGGTGGCGGGCGCCACGCGATCTGTGGCTCAGGGTTCGACCCGGTACACGCCGGTGGCGTTGTCGATCACCCAGAGCAGCCCGTCGGGACCCACCTCGATGCCGTAGAGCTTGCCCTCGCCGAACCCAGTGTCGAGTTCGCGCAGCAGCTCGCCGCCCGTGGTGAACTCCTTGATGGTGCCGCTGCCCCACTCGCCCACCAGGAGGCGGTCCTCGTACATCGCCAACGCCCCCGGCTGGTCCAGGCCCTCGGCCACGACGCCCCACTCGGCGTTCTCCCAGAGCACGTCGACTACGCCTCGGTCGTTGGTGCGCTGTTTCTCCCCTGCCTCGCCACTGTCGATGTTCACCCAGAGCACGCGCCCGCCGCCGGTGTCGGCCGCGTACAGGCGGCGAGACGCGTGGTCGACGACGAGGTGACCCGGGGCCTCCTCCACCCGCTCGACCGCGGGTTCGGTGAGCTGGTGCACCACGTGGTCGAAGTGCTCGTCCATGCCCACGCCGTGGTCCTCCGCGAAGTCGTGGCGCGACAGCGCCCCGTGCTCGCCGTCGAACACCCAGTACGCGTTGTCGACTTCGTGGGCGATGCCGACGCAGAAGGGGCTCTCGTGGGACATGTCGAGGTGGGAGCCCAGTCCCATCGGGTCCTCGACGCCGAAGATGTCGAGGTCGGTAGACCACAAGACGGGCCCCATGTAGCCGTTGCCCTTGGCGCGGTCGTTGTAGGTGTTGTCGGACTCGCCGCAGGACGCGAACTGCACGCCTCCGTCGAAGCTCAGGGCGGCGGTCTCCTCCATGAAGTGCTCGGCGTAGCCGTCCTTGCGGCGGTCGTGCTCCTGGTCCTCCGTCCCCGGGTCGAACACGATGAACGTCCGGTCGTCCTTCCGGTTCGCCACCCACAAGTTGCCGTCGGCGTCGAAACCCAGGTCCCGGGGGTCGTCGAGCTTCTCGTCAGCGCCGATGACGTAGGTCCACCCCACCGACCCGGGCGAGCCGTCGCCGGTGCCTATGGGGGACCAGTCTTCCTCGGGCGGGGTCCCGGAGTCCAGGGAGTCACCGGGGTCGCCGGTGCACGCCAGGAGGGCGACGAGGGTAGCGGAGAGCATGGGTTTCCGGGGTCGCGGGTGGTGGTCGGAGAGGCTCCGCCCTCTACACGGGCCCCCGCCCGCGCCGCCACTGCTTTTGCGCACGGTGAATTTCTTAGACCGGAGCGATGCCGCGGGGCCCTGGCGGGCGGTGGGGGCGACTAGGTGCCGCCCGGCCCGCCGAGGGGTCGGGGCCGACCAACCGGGGGTGGGTGGCATGCGCGACTATCTCTCCGCCTCAATCGAGCATGATCGGCCGACCCCGGTCGTCCATCTTGCCGGGTTGACCAGACCGGAGTACCCTTGGTCAAGAGGTGCCGATGTCGATCCAGGTCAACGTCCTCGAGGCCAAGACGCAGCTCTCCCGGTTGCTCGACCGAGCGGAGGCCGGGGAAGACGTGATCATCGCGCGCGCCGGGCACCCGGTGGTGCGGCTCGTCCCGATCGCTACTGTTGCTCTTGATGCGCCGCGCGCGCTCGGAGCCCTCAAGGGGAAGGGCTGGATTGCCGACGATTTCGACGCCCCGCTCGATGAGGATTTTCTCCTCGCACCCGGCGCGGACGACCGGCGCGAGCGTTGATCCGCGCATGACTGTACTCGTAGACACCAACGGCCTCCTCCTCGCGTTGCTGACGCCGGAGCGCCTGTCGTCGCGGGCGCGCAGGGTCCTCGAGGACCGCAGCAGCGTCCTCGTGTGGAGCGCCGCCAGCACGTGGGAGGTCGTCGTCAAGACGAGGCTCGGCAAGCTGGATCTCGGCGGAGACGTCGCCACCGTGCTGGGGGAGCAACTCCTGCGCATGGGGATGCGGATCCTCCCCGTCGAGCAGGCCCATTCCTTGCGGGTGGCGAGCCTCCCTGACGTGGTCTGGGTCGATGCCCACGGGTCGCCTCGGCGTCATGCAGACCCCTTCGACCGACTGCTCGTGGCCCAAGCTCTTGTCGAGGGACTACCCATCCTCACCTCTGACGACCAGTTCGACCGGTACCCCATCGAGCGCGTCTGGTAGCCACATCGTGCGACCCGGGGGCGCGCCTAGCAAGCCTGACCCCTCCGGCCCCTGATCGCGAAGTGAATCAAACAGGGATCATCGTAACGGTTCAGCCCCGTCTGTCGGCATGATTTCCTGAAAAACCCCCTGGACACTTGGCGCGTCAACAGGTAGTGGTCGCGCATGCCGTCCGCCGTCGAGGAACTCGTGGCCCTGGTCCTGGGCTTGCAGGAACGACTGGCCGCGGCGGCGGCCCGGGCTGCGGCGGCGGAGGCCCGCGTGGCCGTGCTGGAGGCGGAGAACGCGGAGCTGCGCGCCAGGCTGGGCAAGGACTCCTCCAATTCCGGCAAGCCGCCCTCCTCCGACTCGCCGTACAAGGTTCGCCCGCCGGGGAAGACAGGCTCGCGCAAGCCGGGGGGCCAGCCGGGGCACAAGGGCCACGGGCGGGGCTGGTTGCCCCCGGAGAAGGTGACCTCCCGGGAACGGGTCCGCGTGCCATCCTGCCCGTGTGGCACGCCGCTGTCCGGGCTCCCCGCCACGACCGGGACGTGGTCGCGCCAGGTGGTCGAGGTCCCCGAGGTCGTGCCACTCGTGACCGAGTACGTGTTCGGGGCCGTGCGCTGCCCTTGCTGCGCGCGGCTGGACCTCCCCGCCGTCCCGCCTGCGCAGGCGACCTGCACCGGTCCCAGCCTCACCGCGCTCGCGGCCACTCTGGTCGGCGCACCTGGACGAGACGAGCTGGAAGCAGCGGGGCGCGCTGAAGTGGCTGTTGATCGCGGTGACCGAGCGGGCCACGGCGTACGCCATCCACGCGCGGCGGGGCGCCCAGCAACTCGCGTGCTGGTTCCCCGGGGCCTTCGACGGCGTCGTCACCTGCGACCGCTGGCGGCCGTACGAGCGCTTCGCGCGG
>CAYHRZ010000126.1:0-5482 GCA_964359125.1 uncultured Klebsiella sp.
GCGGTACGACGAGGCCGCCGAACTCCACGCACTGTCGGCCACCCGAGTGCCTCGTGGGCCGGTGCACTTCGCGGCGCTGCTCGGCCAGGCTTCCGCCCTACTCGACTCGGGCCGGTTCGATGCCGCCCGGACACTCGCGACGGATGCGCTCCGGCTCTCGGCCGAGGCCCGACTGGCCTACCACGAAGCACGCGCAGAGTGGATCCTCCGCAGCGCCGCCTACCGCGCCGGCCAGACGCTGGAGGTCGACGAAGAACTCATCGAGGCCTGCGGACTGGGCACGCTGGTGTGGGTGCTCGCCCAGGTGTTGACCACCGAGGCGGCCGTGGCGTGGCGCCGGGGCGAACGGCAGCGGACGGTGGCCCTCGCGATCCGCGCGCACCGCTGCTGGGAGCAGACCAACTTCACCCCAGCCGCTACGCTCGTGGCCGCGCTGCGCCACGCCGCCGAGCCGGCGCCGGTGCCCCCCGCGCTCTTGAGGGCCGCGCTCGACTGCCCGGTGCCCGGGTTGGCCCTGCAGGCCCTCGCGCTGCTCGCCTCGGCCGACAGCCAGTTGCGGGCGCTCGTCCGCGGGCGCATCGAGGTCCTGGCCGAAGGGGTGCCCGCCGCGCGCCGCGACATCCGGCTCGAGGTGCTTGCACCGAGCGAGGCCTTGTCGTACGCTCGCGCCGATTGAGGCGGTTCTCATGCGTCGTTGTTCCCTGTCGTGCCTTTTTACGTCCGGATGTGTTCCGCTGCTGTTGTTGGCGGCAACCCCCGCGGCGGCGGCGCCCATGGCCGCGTCCCAGATCGACCATGGCTTCTACGAGGTGGAGAAGTGGAGCGGCTCGCTCTACGTGCTCGCGGGTTTCGTGGAAGTCCACGATTTCGACAACGGCGGCACCACTGAGCGCCACGAACACTGGTACGAGAAGAGCATCTGGGACGCCAACACTGCCAAGCTCCGCTTCCGTTACGTGCGCTCGCCCCTGGGGCACGGCAACCGCCCACCCCCGAGTAGCTGGAACACCCACCACGGCTTCAACGTGGCGGCCGGCGCGCCCGACACCGCCACCAGCGACCCCAGTACCACACCGACCAGTTGCACGGGCGCCGACGCCGTCCACCTCTGTCCCGTGCTCTACACCATCGCCGACGCCTCCGCCAACGTCGTGGGCTACGCCAACAGCTGGCTGGTCTCCGGGGTCGAGAACGAGATGTACTACCTCGACACCAGCGCGTTCGTACCACCCAGCCCCAACAACTGCAGCGCCGTGTGGCAACTTACCCGCTGGCAGGCCCCGCTCCCGGATCCCTCGCCGTCGCAGCCCGAGCCCAAACGGCTCAAGAGCGGCACGTCGAACTGGGACTTCCGTCATGCCATCCGTGACGCGGGCGCCTCGGGCGACGGCGGCAGCAACACCATTACGCCCGGAGGCGCACCCGCCTGTCCCCCGTGAGCGACCCACCAGCTACGGGCAGGTGCAGGTGGCGATGGCGTCCAGGTCGAGGCGAGGCGGCGAGCCCGCCGGCGCCGTGGTGGCCTTGCTCGACACACAGCGGGCGTGGTCGTCCCCCGCGTTGCAGTACACGGTCGGGAAACCCTTCTCGGTGACGGCAACCGACAGCGCCGCGGCCACGGCGGCGGCCGCCACGGAGGTGCCGCTGCTCCACGCGTAGTCGCCCGCGGTCGGGCCGGGCAGGGGCGGGCGTGGTGTGCTCTCGCCAAACTCCACGTGTACGGCCGCCGGCACGTCTTCACCCGGGCCGAGGATGTCGGCGGTGGCGGCGCCGTTGGACCAGGCCGCCGCCACGTCAGGGAGATCGTTGCGCGGTGCATCGTTCTCGCGGCCCCAGCCGGCCACGCTCACCACCTCGTCGAAGCAGGCGGGCGCCGCCAGGGCGGCGCTCCCGTGGTTACCGGCAGGCGCCACGACGAGGTGGTCGGTGGCCAGCTTCTCCACCACGTTGCGGAAGGGGCCGTGCGCCGCGCACATCGCGTTCGAAACGTCGGGCGCCGCGGCGAAGCCCAGGTAGACCACGCGATGTTTCTGGGGCTCGGGCAGGGCGGCCTCGGCCACGGCAAAGAGCACGAGGGCCTTCGCGATGCGAAGGGAGTCGCCCACCGGTTGAACGGAGCCCACCCCGTCGTGGAAGCCCTGCGTGAGCACCCGGGCGACCAGCGGCGACGCGTTGGGCGCGATGTTGAGCGCGAAGTGAAAGGGCCGCAGCGCGGCATCCGCGGGCGGGCGGCCGGCGGCGAGTGAGAGGCTGGCCGCGCCGTGGTGACACTCGTTGTCCAGCCCGCAGCCGGCGCAACCGGGGCCAGAGCAGGCGTTGAGCTTGGCGGCGGTGCAGGCCTTGTCGGACGTGCAGGACTCCGTGAGGCTCAGGTCGTGCATCGACATCCCCACTACCTGCGTACCGGCGTCGAAGATCGCCACCCGCTGCACGGCCTCGCTGTGGACGTAGGGTGTGTTCAAGCCGATGGTCTGCTCCAGCCCGAGCAGCCGGGCCTTGCTGGCCTTCTTGGGCTCCAGACCGGTGGTCGCGCCACCGAACAGGACCCCCTCCTCGAGCATGCCTGACTCGAGGCCGGCCGCCACCAGGCTGTCGACCAGGCCCGGGGGCCCGCTGCCCGCAAACAGCTCCCCGCGCCGGGCCACGTCGAAACCCACCTGGCTGTTGCAGTTGCCGGGCCTCACCACGGGGGCCGAGGCGGGCAGCGCGGCCGAGAGCGCGTCTTGCCACCGCGAGCGCACCGCCTCCACGTCGACCAGCAGCTCGTCGCCGTAGAAGGCCTCCTCGGGCTCCACGCATCGCATCTCGACCGGTGGAGGGGACTGCACGACCACCGGCTGCGAAACCGGAGGTGGCGTGGTGGTCGCACAAGAAAGCACGGCGAGGAGCAGGAGCATCGGCGGTGGCCTCCGTGCGACAAGTTACCACACTCGTGGCTCCCGGTGTGACGACGCCCTACGCCTGGGCAACACGACTACCGCTCGACGATCCCCACCACCACCGGCACCGCGTCGAAGCCGCCGACTTCCAGCGCGAACTCGCCCACCCGCGCGCTCAGCGCGGTGGACGCGCCCCCGTCGAAGGCCATGGCGTCCACGCAGCCGAGGGTGCCGAGGACCGTGGCCAGGTCCGCCAGCGACAACCCCGCCGTCCACACGTCGGTGACCAGCAGCAGTACCTTGCCGTCGCCGTCGGTGCAGGCCGCCGTGCGGCGGTCGATGGCGTCGACGTCGAAGCCGCGGCCGCCGGTCCGCATGTAGGCGAAGGTCCGGCCGTCGCTCATGATCGACGGGAAGCCCTGGAAACCCTGGTCGAGCTTGCCCAGTTGCGCCTTCTTCTCGTTGACGATGCGCGGCGCCGTCTCGCCCGCCCCCACCACGAAGTGTGCGGCCCGGCGACTGCCTTGCCGGTTGCGCACCCGACCGTCGCTGACCACCAGCCCCAGCGGCCCGTCCGCCGCGAAGTAGGGCCCGTTCACCGCCAGGGCCAGGCCCGCCTCCCCGGCCAGCGTCGACACGGACGCCCGTGACCAGTCGTCGCGACCCCAGACTCGGAACTGCCACTGCCCGGGGTCCACCCGGACGACCACCACCTCCACCTCGCGGGGGTCCGGCGGGCGCAAGAAGGACAGCTCCCCGAGCTCGAGGCCCGGGGACAGCTCCCGGTACCTCGGCACGACCACCCGGTCGGCCTCACCCCAGTGGCGACGCACGCGGAGCGACAAGGGGATCTCGACCCAGCCCGACTCGCCGTCGCTCCAGTAGAGGTGACCGCGGCCCACGACGCGGACCGCCAGTTCCTCCAGGAGCCCGAGCACCGGTGGCGCGCAGGCGGCCACCAGGAGCAACGAACCCACGAAGGTCCACCTCCGCCGGCGCCTCGCCGGGGCCGGGGGCGGCGCCGAGTCGGGAGGGTTAGACACGCGCCCCTTGCCCGCCGACCGCGACATTCCCGCCGCCCGCAACATCATCGTGGTCGTGGCCGACTCGCTGCGCTGGGACTCCGTGTACGGCGGCGACGGCCCCCGCCTGCCCTACGTGCAGGGCCACGCGCTGGAATTCACCAGCGCGCGCAGCGCCGGCTGCTGGACGCTCCCCGCTACCGCCTCGATGTTCACCGGGCTCTTGCCCCACGAGCACGGCGCCGACAGCCAGACGCGGGGCCTGTCCCGCGACATCCCCACCCTCGCCGGGCGCCTGCGCGCGGCGGGCTACAGCACCCACCAAGTCACCGCGAACGTCGCGACGACCGGCATCTTCGGTCTCGACAACGGCTTCGACGAGGTCGTGAGTATCTGGAAAGAGGTGCCGGCGGCTCATCGCAAGCTGCACGAGGTGATGCTGGTGGTGGGCAAGCCTCGGTTGCGCCGGCGGGTGCTGAGCACCGACTGGATCCGCGGCGGGCTGAGTGAAGACATCGAGGCCGGCAAGGTGTGGTTGCAAGACACCATCGGCGACGTATTCGATCGCGCGCGGCAAATCCTCGCGCAGAACGAGCGACGTGGGCGCCCCTCGTTCCTGTTCCTCAACCTGATGGAAACCCACTTCCCGTACCACGTGAGCGACATCCTCGCGCCGCTGGCGGGCGGGGTGAAGGGGGCCCGGGAGCTGCTCGGCCTGTACCACGTCGTGAACCAGACGTTCATGCGAACGGGCGAGCAGCCGGTCTCCCCGTCGATGCTCAGGCACATCAAGTCGCGACAACGCGTCGCATGGGAGCGCATCGCGCCCCAGGTCGACGCCTTCTGCCAGGAACAGCACCAGGGCAGCGACAACCTCGTCGTCCTCGGCAGCGACCACGGCGACTGTTTCGGCGAGGAGGACTGGGTGTACCACTTCGCCAACGTCAGCGACGGGGGCAACCGCGTCCCGCTGTTCTGGTTGAACCCCGGCCGTTCCGCGCCGACGCAAGTGGATCACCCCGTCTCAGCCCGCCACCTGTATCGCTCGGTGCTCGGGGCGGTAGGCTTGCCGCACGAGGGCGCGGACCCGGTCAACGACCCGGAAGACACGCTCACGGTCCTGGAGTCCTGCTGGTACAACTGCCAGGGCGCGACCTTGCCGAAGTTCAAGTACAACCAGCTTTGTTTCGTCAATAACGACATGCGCTACATGCGTCGCGACGGGGCTTGGTACTCGGCCGCGGTGTCCACGCTCCAGGGTGAAGCGCCCTTCGCGCGGGTCGCGCCGCGCGTCGACCCGGTGGCCGAGCTGCCGCTGCCCGCCGACCATCGCACCCGACTTCGGCGGCTGATCACCGACTTCGAGGCCTTCTCGTCGCGCATCTCGTAGCGGCGGCGGGCGACCTCCCGCCTCCTCCCCCGCTCGCGGTGCGGGCCCCGACCTCCCGCCTCCTCCCCCGCTCGCGGTGCGGGCCCCGACCTCCCGCCTCCTCCCCCGCTTGCGGGGGAGGCCGGGAGGGGGCATCCGGAGTTCACGCCGCAGCGGGACGCCGGGTGCAACCGCGTGCTGCCCCCATCCGG
>CAYHRZ010000126.1:5582-11228 GCA_964359125.1 uncultured Klebsiella sp.
CTTCGCCACCTTCCCCCGCAGGCGGGGGAAGGCGAGGGTGAAGGCACCTTCCTCAGCCCGCACCGGGCCCCGACCTCCCGCCTCCTCCCCCGCTTGCGGTGCGGGCCCCGACCTCCCGCCTCCTCCCCCGCTTCCGGGGGAGGCCGGGAGGGGGCATCCGGAGTCCACGCCGCAGCGGGACGCCGGGTGCAACCGCGTGCTGCCCCCATCCGGCTTCGCCACCTTCCCCCGCAGGCGGGGGAAGGCGAGGGTGAAGGCACCTTCCTCATCCCGAACCGGGCCCTGTCGAACCCCCAGACCGGCGATCCCCCGGGGAGCGGGCTACCGTAAGCCCATGCGAGTCCTGACCCTCCTCCTCGTCGCCTGTGGCCCCATCCAGTTCGGCGAGGGCGACACCGACGACGGCGAGGATCCCAGCGACACCGGCGACACCGGCGAGGTGGTGGACCCCGCCGACGGCAACCGTCCCGAGGTGACTGCGGTGCTGGCCGCCGACTGCATCGCCGATGTCAACAGCATCGACAACTGGGGCGTCGTGGCGCAGGCCACCGACCCCCAGGGCGTGACCACCCTCGGCGTGGGGCACGTGGAGTTGCTCAAAGACGCGCAGCCACTCGGCACCAAGCACCCCCTGACGTGCATCAACGGCAACTGCTCGGCCGGGTGGGTGGCCGAGGAGGGCGAACCGTGCTCGCTCACCGACATCATCGTCTCCGTCGTGGCCATCGACGAAGACGGCTACGAGTCGTACGCCTACGAGGTGAGCTACTGAGGGGGGGCCGCGCGCGGAGGACCACCGATGAACATCCTGCTGTGGACCTTGCAGTCACTCGCGGCCCTCTTGTACGCGGCGTCGCGCATCATGAAGGTGTTCATGTTCGACCACGTGAGCGAGGATGTCCCCTCCTTCGGTGCCCTGCCCCGTGAGGCCCGGCTGGGCGTCGGGGTGGTGGAGTTGGTGTGCGTCGCCGGCCTCATCCGCCCCTCTGTCTTGCGCTGGCGTCCATGGCTGAGCGAGTGAGCTAGGCCCCCTGGTGCCCCCATCCCGCTACCCGCTCGCCGCCGCCTTGTTCGCGGGCTGTGCGGCTGGTGTCGCCCCCGGCGTCGATGCACCCGGTCGCGACGCCGACGTCGAAGCACCGGCGCCCACGGACTCCGAGGTGGGCGGGGATTCCCCCGCGTCGCACCCGGGCGACTCGGACCGGCACACCGACAGCGTGGTCGACACCGGCGAGGTGCCGACCCTGGAAGAGCGCGCCGAAGCGGACCTCGTCGTCCTGTCCAGCGGCAGCGACGGCGACTTCGGCGAGGCGATCGAGGCCACGGGCGACTTCGACGGCGACGGCAGGCCCGACCTGGTCGTCGTGTCCGATGGAGACGACAACTGGGGTCGAGACATCGGCGCGGCCTACGTGTTCTTCGGCCCGTCGCGTGGTTCGATGGATCCTTCCGACGCCGACGTCGTCTTGACGGGAGAGCACGCCGACTCGCTGCGCGGGGTCACCGCCGTCGACGACCTCGACGGCGACGGCGGGTCCGAGTTGGTGGTGCAACTCGGCGACTCGGGTCGGCTATTTTCGTCGCGACAACTCGCGCCGGGCGCGCTGCTGGCGCCGGGCGACGCCCTGGGCGAGGCCTGGTCGTGGCAGGAGGGGGGGCGAACCTGGGACGACGTCGATGGCGACGGGGTTCCCGAGGTGCTCGTCGGCGACGAGGACTACTCGGTGATGGACCCCTACACCTGGCTGTGCGGTCGACTGCGGGTGCTCGACGGCGCCGACTTCCTGGTCGGAATCCACACGGCGTTGGTCGACACCACCAACGCCCACTACACCGACTACGACGAGCTCGGAGGCACGATCCACCTCGTGCCCGATCGCGACGGCGACGGCCTGCGGGAGGTCGTGGCGAGCCAGTCCGGTGGCGACTGGCTGGTGCTCGGCTCGCAGGCGCTCTTGGAGGACGGCGAGGCGACGGTGCAGTCCATCGACGCCCGGTGGCTCTGGCCAGCCGGCAGTGGCGAGGGCGGCGACGACCTCCTGGCGCTGCGCGACGGCCCGCGCCTCTCGATGGTCGGACAGGACGACGGCGA
This sequence comes from uncultured Klebsiella sp., assembly GCA_964359125.1. Taxonomy (GTDB): domain Bacteria; phylum Myxococcota_A; class UBA796; order UBA796; family SXON01; genus SXON01. The sequence goes on from CAYHRZ010000126.1 coordinate 7,675, forward strand.
CCTCGACGCCAGCGACTCGGTCCCCGGGTTGGACCTGTACGGCGGCAACGTGTTCGCGGCCTCCACGGTGGGCGACATCGACGGCGACGGCCTCCCGGAGCTGCTCCTGCAGGTCTACGACGGTGTCTTCGAGGGCCTGGTGCGCGTGGACTCCGAGGCGATCGTCGCCGGCGGCGAGCTCGACTTCGCCGAGGCCACCTGGGGGGCGACGGTGGCCTACCCAGACAGCGTGGCGGGCGACGCCGACGGGTGGGCCTGGTACGGGCGTTGTGACCGGGAGCCCTACGCCTGCCGGGTGGGCGGCTTCGACACCACCGAGGTGGGCATACTGGCCGAGGGCGACGAAGGCGCGACGATCGTGACCAAGGGTCCCTACCTCGCGGCGGACGGCGTGGGCGTGGAGTGGATCGACGTCGATGGCAACGGCTCCCTGGACCTGGTGCTCCTCCGCCAGGGCACGTTCCCCGGAGCGGCGGTGATCCCGGGGGAGGCGGTCGCCGCCGGCGGCTCGCACGGGGCCTGCGACCACGGCTGCGTCGAGGCCCCGGTGAACCCCTACGTGGTCGACGACCTCGACGGCGACGGCGGTGTCGAGGTGCTCTTGGACTTCGACGAGGGTGTCGAGCGCTTCGGGCCAGCGAGCCTCGCCGCGGGCTTCGACGCCGAGCCGGTCGCGAGCTTCGCCGGCGAGGGGCTGGTGGCCAGCTTCCAGGGCCTCGGCGCCGGCGATGCCAACGGCGACGGGATCCCGGACCCGGTGACGAGCTCGCTGGTGGCCGACGGCGCGGTGCTGCTCGACGGCTTCGGCCCCTCGGCCGTGCTCGCCTACCTGCGGAGCGACCTGCAGCACCTCGGCGACGTCGATGGTGACGGGCTCGGCGAGCTGTCGTCCAGCGCGGCGCTCTACGCCGGGGCCACCCTGGGCGGCGGCGTGTCGTACGCCGACATCGTCCCGCTCTACACCTACTCGGCCAGCGTGCTCCAGGTCGCCACGCTCCCCGCCGACGTCGACGGCGATGGCCTGTCCGACGTGCCGCTCGCGCTGGCCAGCGACTGCGGCTGGCTGCCCGGGGTGCCCGCCGGGGTGCCCACTCTGGGCGACCTCGCCGTGGCCATCCCGGGCGCGGTGCGCTGCGAGGGGGCCTGGGCCATCCCCGTCAGCGCCCCCGTGTGGTTGCTGGTGGCCTACGGCGACACCACCCCGCAGCTCCGGCTGTGGCGCTACACCGGCCCCGGCACCTACACCGAGGAGAGCGCCCGCGCCTGGATCTCGCTGTACCAGGCCGGCGTGCGGTGGGTGGGCGTGGATCCCGTGGACGGGGTCGGCCCCGCCGCGCTCGTCTACACGGCGAGCGCCGAGGGGGACGGGGGCCGGTTGTCGTTCTACCGGCTGCCGTGACGGCCTACCTCGCCTCCCCACAACACCGGAACCCGGTGGAGTAGTCGTGGTAGCCCTTGTCGTGCGCGGTGGTGGTGTAGCTGCACCCCGCGCCGTTGATCACCGCGTCGGCGTAGAAGCCACCCTTGAAGGTGCCGTTCGGGTCCGACACCCACTCGTGCAGGTTCCCGTGCAGGTCGAACACCCCCTCGGGGGTCACGCACCCGGCGAAGCTGCCCGTTTCTGACACCGTGCCCGCTTGCTGGTTGATGCCCGGGTCGTTCATGTGCTCCGTGTCCCACACGCCCTCGCTGGTGCCGAAGTAGTCCACCACCGGGTGCCCGCCGCCGTAGGTGTCGTTGCAGGCGTAGAGGTCGTAGGTGTTGCCGTAGGGGTAGGTGCGACCCTCGCTGCCCGCGCAGGCGAGCATCCACTCCTCGACCGAGCAGAGGCGTTTCCCAGCCGAAGCGCAGGCCGCGCTCGCGACCTCGCCCGAGATGTAGCCCTGGGGCACCACGCCGCTGGCCGACACCGCCCCGCCGTCGTCGGGCACCTCGTAGGGCGACCAGCCGTCCAGCGTGCCCTCCCAGCGATCCACGCAGAGCGCCTCGCCCACGAGTGCCATCTCCGGGGGACAGGGGCCCTCGTCGACGGGGGCAGTGTCGCCGGTGTCGCGACCGCTGCTGTCAACCGGCGCATCACTGTCGCGACCGCCCGCGCGACCCGTCAACAACTCGCCGCTGCTGCCGCTGTCACACGCCAACAAGAACGCGAACATCACACCAGGAAGTACCGCGGGGCCACTTCCACCACCCGCGTCGTCGCCACCCCGCCCCGGGCCGCCATCACCTCGCGGGCACCGGTGAGCACGTCGTCGACGTTGAACACCACCGCCTCTTCCAGCGCCAGGCACTGGGCAATGCCCGGGACGTACTTCTGGCCCAGGGCCTTCGCGGGCAACCCGGGGAAGTGCTCGGTGCAGTCGCCCTCGATCTGCCGGGCAAAACCCCCGAAGGTGCGGTCCTCCGCCGCCACCAGGAGGCGCCCGGTCCGGCCCACGCTCTCGTACACCAGGTCCATGTCGGGCGGCACCAGGGTGCGGAGGTCGATGACTTCGAGCTCGATGCCCTCGGCGGCCAGCTTCTGGGCGGCGGTCATGCAGGTCCACACCGCGCGCCCCCAGGCCACCACGGTGACATCGCGACCGGGTCGGCGCACGATGCCCTTGCCCAGGGGGACGGCCAGGTCCGGGGAGATGTCGGGGATCTCCCCGCGCATGATCGACTTCTTGAGCGCCGTGATCGCGTCGGCGTCGGTGGGCTCGCCGGGGAAGGCCGGGCCCAGCGACTGCCGGTACATCCACTTGGGCTCCAGGCACACCACTGGCCCCCGGTAGCGGGCGGCGCTCATCAACAGGCCGTACACGTCGAAGGAGGTCGACGGCATGATGATCGTGAGGCCGGGGATGGGCGTGAAGTAGCCGTCGAGGCTCATCGAGTGGTACACCGCCCCGCCGCCGAAGGGATCCACCGGGGTGCGCAGGATCGTCGCGAAGTTGCTGCGCCCGTTGGTGCACCAGTACAGGTTCCCCATGTGGACCAGCCAGTGAAACGCGTTGAGCGTGTAGTCGCCGAACTGGATCTCGGGCAGCGCCACGAGGTCGTCGTGCAGGCCGGCACCGCAGCCGGTGCCGAGGATCAACGGCTCGTTGAGCGGGGCGTCGATGATGCGCTCGGGGAACGCCTTCTTCAGCCCGGCGGTGGCGGTCATCACCCCGCCCAGCCGCCCCACGTCCTGGCCCCAGAGCACCCCGTTGTGCTCGGTGATGATGTTCTTGATCGCCGCCCGGATGGCGCCCGCGTAGGTGATGTTGGTGGCCCCGCTGGCCGGCGGCTCCACCACGTCAGGGAAGGGCGCGCGGATGTGCTCGAACACGCTCGCCGCGGGCGGGTCGGCCTCGCCGCGCACCTGGTCGAGGATGTTGCGGACCTCCTCGTCTTGCCGGGCCATGAGGTTGCCCAGGTCGTGGTGCGCGAAGAAGTCGCGACCCTCGCCGGGCACGCGCGTGAGCACGTCGCGCTCGGTGAGCAGGCCGCGGGCCACCAGCTCCTGCCCGAACTTGATGAGCGGGTCCGACTGCTTCAGGTCGTAGGTGACATCCGCCGCCGAGGAGTGG
>CAYHRZ010000127.1:0-6161 GCA_964359125.1 uncultured Klebsiella sp.
GAAGCCCCGGAACTGCTGCTGGCGGAATACGAAGCGATGCAGCAGTTGCTGGCCTCGACGCTCGGCACCCGGGAGCCGCCATCTGGCTTGGTCGAGGAGGTGCTGCTGCACGCCGGCGGCAACCCTTGCTTCGCCGGGGAGTTGCTCCAGGACGCAGTGAGCGAGGGTCGGCTGCGTTGGACGCACGCCAGCGGTTGGGAGCACACCTCGGGGCGCACCGGGCCCCCGGCGGGGATTCGCGCGGCGGCGGATCGTCGGGTGGCCCGGCTACGCGCAGGCCGCACACTGGTGGGCCTCGCGGCGACCATCGGCCGCGCGGTAGACCTGCGGGTGCTGGAGTCGGACCCCGCTGGCCTGCGGGAGCTGCTGGACCAGCGCGTGCTCTTGCTTGGCTCGGACGGCGTGGCCCGCTTCGCCCACGCCACGCTCCACGCGTCGGCCGCCGCGACGGTCAACGACGAGAGCCGCGCGTCGACGCACCGGGCAGCCGCGGAATTGATCGCCTCACGCGTCGGGGACGACGCGCCGTGGCGGGACCGCGCCCTCGGCCTACACTGGCTGGAAGCGGGGGAACCGGGACGCGCCTGGGGGCACCTCGTGGCCGCATCGGCGCGGGCAACGGCGGAGTTCGCACAGGCCGACGCGGTGCGGCTCCTCGACCAGGCCCTCACCGTGGGTCGGGACGCCGGGTGCTACGTGACCGCCCACGAGCTGGAGGCCGAGCACATGCTCCAACTCGCTTCCCTCCGAGCGGGAATGGGCGACTTCGCCGCGGCGCGGGCGGAGGTCGACGCCGCCCTGTTCATCCGCGGCATCGACGCGGGCGTGGGGCGCTGGTGGTCGCTGCTGTCGGCGATCGTCACCCAGTTCTTCCGCCGCGCTTTGCGAATGGGGTCGTCCCGCCGCGCGACCGCACCGCCACCGGCCACCGTCTTCGCCGCGCGTTGCCACATCACCCGCACGTGGATCGCGCTCCAGGGGCTCGACGCGGGCTACCTCGTCGACGCCATCGTCCGAGCGGCTGCGGCCAACGACGAGCTCGGCGACGACGCCAGCCCCGAGCCCTACGCCAACGCGGGCCTGCTGCTGGCGATGTCGGGCCTGCGCGCCCCGGCAGCCCGGTACTTCGGGGAGGCCGACCAGCGAGCGGACGTGGGCCCGCTCCAGGGGCAACTCCGGGCAACCTTCATGCGGGGCCTCAGCGAGTTGTTCACCGGCGACTTTCGCGCTGCCCTCGACACGAATCGCCGGGGCGCGGCGAACGCGCGACGCGTGGGCGAACGCCTCCTGGAAGGCTCCTTTCTCCACCAGGCCGCGCAGGCCGCGATGTACCTTGGGCGCAGCGACGAGGCCCTGGCACTCGCCACGGCCCAGCGCCCTGAGGACCGCGTGGGACTCGGGGGGCGGTTCCTCGCGCTCACCGAGGCGGCCGTGCGATTATCGAGGGGTGAGGCTGCGGACGCTCGTGCCCGCCTCGCGTCCATGGTGCCGGAGGCCGAGGCCAGCGGCGGCGGCGCCATGCTGGTGACGATCCTCGCCAACCTCGCCACCGCAGAGCTTGCGGCTGGCAACCGCGAGGCCGCGGCGGCGACGCTCGAACGGTGTGACACCCTCTGTGCCAACCAGCCGGAACGAGGACCGACGCGCCACGCCTGGCACCTGCGGCGTCCGTGGCTGTTGCTCGACCTCGCCCCCGACGACCCGGCGGGTGCCCAGCGCGCTGCCGTCGACGCCGTCAAGTACTTCAGCCGCCTCCGGATGGGCCTGGCCGTCGCCCACGCCGCGCTCGCCGCCTGCGAGGGGCGCCTGGGGCGCGGCGCCCGAGCCGTCGCCAGCGCCCGCCTGGCGATGGACCTCGGCGACCGGGATGGCGCGGGCCTCGGCGCCCGCCTGGCCGCGGAGGTGATCGCCCACACCGAGGCCGCGACCGACGCCGACCGTCGGCGCGCCCGCGTGCACATCGATGCCGTCCTGGCCGCCGGCCCCTCGCCACACTGGCTCAGTAATATCAAGGATAATCAATGATTTTTGACCCGCGTCCGTGGATCGAGGTCGGCGACGCCCCGGCCGACAGGGTGGTCGCCCGCGTCATCGCCGACCAGGCCATCGCTGCGGTGGATCCCCTGCTCCTACGCATGATCCACACTGCCGACGTCGTCCCCGAGGGACTCCCTTCCTACCTGCAGGACTTCCTCGTCGAGGAGCTACACCTCCCCCTCCCCGAGGAGGTCGACGACGTCCAGCGCGCGGAGCGGTTCTACGGCGAGCACGGGCTGGCGATCACGATGCTGCTTGGTTTCGCATCGCTGCCATGGACCTACACCCTGCGCGACGGCGCCGCCATTCTCGTGCGGACGGGCCAACTCACGCGCCACGCCGAGCGACGCGTGCTCGAGACGTGCCAGTTCGTCGTCGATGCCTTCGCCCCCGGTGGCATGGAGGCGGGCGGAGCGGGCCTTCGGGACGCCCAGAAGGTGCGGCTCATGCACGCCACCATCCGGAGCTACACCCTGCAGGGGGGCCAGTGGGATGTCGCTTCCCGAGGCGTGCCGGTGTGCCAGGCGGACCTGCTGGCCACGCTCTGCTCCTTCACGCACGTGGTGCTCGATGGGTTGGCGCGCATGGGGGTGAACGTGCAGCCCGACGACGCGCAGGCCTGGGTCACCGCCTGGCGAGTCTTGGGGCGCAACCTCGGTCTGGATCCCCGGCTCATGCCGCGGACGCCCGCCGAGGCCCAGAGTCACGCGGAGGCCGTCCACGCCCTGCGGGCGGGGCCCAGCCCCGAGGGGGCGCAGTTGGCGACGGCGCTCTCGAGCTTCCTCGAAAGCCTGGGGCCCGAGTTGCTGACGGAGCACATCGTGCCTACGCAGATCAGGTTCTTCCTCGGTGACGTGCTGGGTGACTGGCTGAATCTCCCCGCTGCAAACGCCTCGATTCACGTCATTCATGCGATCAACCGGGTCGACGCCCTCCTCCACCGGGTGGAGGACGTCGTCCCACTGGCGGGAAGCATCGGCTCCGGGGTCGGCCACGCGCTCGTCACCAGCCTGCTCGCCGCCGAGCGCGGCGGCACTCGACCTCCCTTCTCGCTGCCACCGTCCCTGCAAAGGGCGTGGAACGTGGGGCACTAGGTGGACAAGGCAGCGATCGACCACGCCGTCGCCCTCGGCGTCAGCACCCTCCGGGCCGCGCAGGCCGACGACGGGCACTTCGCGGAGGCCTGCGACCTCGGTCCTCGGTTCACGGCCCACTGGCTCGCAATCGAGGCCTTCCTCGGCGGGCTTTCCCCCAGCGACCGTGACGCCGGGGTGGCGGCCCTGCTCTCGCTCCAACTCGAGGACGGCGGGTGGGGGCCCTGCCCGGCCGCGACGGTGTCCGAGGCCTCGGCCACCGCCGCCTGCCGGGTGGCACTGCGTCACTGCGGCCTCCCCGGTGACCACCCGGCCGCGCGCCGCGCCGACACGTGGCTGGCAGCAAACGGCGGACTGGCCGCCGCCGACGCGGAGAGTCGTCCCCTCTTGGCGTTCACGGGCGACCTGTCTCCCGACGAGGTTGGCGCGCCGCCGGGGGAAATTCTGCTGCTCCCCGACCTGCCGCACCTGGTCGCGAAGGTGTTCGTGGCCGAGGTGATCGTCACCATGTACGCCACGGCGGGACTGGTGCTCGGGCTCAAGCATCGACGGGAGATGCCCAGCTTGCTCCACCCCCTGGACCACGCAGCGGCCCGGCGGGTGCTCGAGTTCCTCGACGAGACCCGCAATCCGGTCGGGGGAACGTGGCTGGGGGTTTTCCCGTCGACCGCGATGGCGGTAGTCGCGTTGCTGGCCCTCGGCGTGCCGCCGTCCGACCCGCGCGTCGTCGAAGGCCGGGCCGCACTCGCCAGCCGCGTGAATCGTACCGGCCGCTTCTTCGTGGCACCGATCAGCAGCGAGATCTGGGCGACGTGCACCGGCCTGTCGGCGTTGGTCAGCGCCGGGGTGCCCGCCGCGGATCCGGCCGTGCAACGGGGCGTGGCGTTCTTGCTCGGGCAGGAAATCCGGCGTCCAGTTCCAACCATTTTCACCACACCACCGTCGTCGCCGGCGATCCAAAGCGGCTGGCCCTTCGAGACCGACAACCAGTACGGCCCCGATTGCGACTGCACCGCGATGGTGATCCGGACGCTCCACCACGTAGCGCTCCCCGGCCAGACGCCGGTGTTCGAGGCGGTGGAGCGGGGCCTCGGGTGGCTCCTGTCCATGCAGAATCCCGACGGGGGATGGCCCGCCTTTTCCTGGGGGCACGCCAGCAAGCCGCCGGGGGTGGTGATGACCGAGCCGCCGCCAGACCCACGCACCGTGTGGTCGGCGATCTCGATGATCACCGACCCACCCCTGGGCCTGGGCGACCCCTCCACGGAGGCGCTCACCGGCCGTGTGCTCACCGCCCTGGCCCAACTCGGGCTCGACGGCAGCCACCCAGCCGTCCAGCGGGCCGTGGTCTTCCTCCGCGAACAGCAGGCCGCGCCCGGTCGCTGGTGGGGTCGCTGGGACTGCAATTTCACGGCGCCCACCGCCGCCGTGGTGCGCGGCCTGGCCGCCGTCGGACAGGGGGGCGCCCTCGTCGACGACGCTGCGGCGTGGCTGTACGCGTGCCAGGGTGCCGGTGGCGGCTGGGGGGAGCTGCCCGACAGCTACGCCCACCCCGAACGATTCGGCATCGGGCCACCCACCCCCACCCAGACCGCGCTGGTGCTGCAGGGGCTGGTGGCAACGGGGCGCGGCAACGACGCCGAGGCTCGCCGGGCGGCGGCCTGGTTGGCGGCGACCGTCACCGGCGACGGGTGGGTCGACCCCTACCCAGTGTTCACGGTGCTCCCACCCACCAAACTCTACCCCGAGTCCCTGGCCCCCACTGCGCTGGCCACACGGGCCCTGTGCGCGTTCCGCGACCCTGGCCCCCCGGCGCTGCTGGGCGAGGTGCCGTCCCCCCCCGTGCCGTCGATACCCGCCCGCGTTGCCGCATGGCTCGCCACCGCCAACGAGGGCCTCCGAGCGCAGGCCACGGGCACCCCCGAGGAGCCAGGGGACTGGACGATGGTGCAGTCCTGGGCTGAGTTGGTGTACTGCTCCTACCCCGTCGATCCCGACGTGGTCCGCCCCCTCCTGCCGCCGGGACTCGCCCTCGACACCTTCCGGGGCAAGGCGTGGATCTCCCTCGTGCCGATGGTGGTGACCGAGCAGCGTGTACGCGGGCTCCCCAGGTTCCCGGGGATGGCCCCGATGCAAGAACTCAACGTGCGGACCTACGTGCGCCAGGGCACGGTGGCTGGGGTATGGTTCGCCTCGGTCAATGTGGACCGCGATTGGATGGTCGCCCTCGGGAGGGCCACGGGGGTGAACTACCAATCGATCGGGGCCACCCGCGACGGCGCCGGCGGGTTCACGGCGACGCGTACCAACGGGGCCGCCCTTTCGCTGGCGGTGGAAGGCGGTGGGGTGGAGGCCTACGCCCGCCCCGGCACGCTGGAGGCCTTCCTGACCCGGAGGCTGGCGATGTTCACCTTCTTCGATGGTAAACTCCATCGTGCCGCCCTGAGCCACGCGCCCGAGCGGCTACGCCAGGCGCGCGCGCGGGTGTCGGACGCCTCGTTGGTGGTGGCAGACGGCCTACCCGCCCCCCCGGCCGACGTGCACGCGTTGGCGGTGGGCGACCTCGTGGGCACCGGCTGGGCCCCCGTCCCCGTCTGAGCACCCTGGCCAGGCCTACTCCACCGCCCAGAACTCCAGACTCCCCATCGCTTCCACCGCGACGGGATCCAGGAAGTCGGCGTAGCGGAGGTCGTCGGCCACGAATACCTTCGCGAAGGCCACCGAGAGCGTCCGCGTGCGCGCCTGGACGTCGGCGGGATCGATCTTCTCGTCGTCGCAGCCGTCGTCGATGAACAGCGTGGCAAGCTCGATCTCGCAGAGGTTGGAGAAGTCGAGATGGCCGGCCCCAACCACCTCTGCGAGGTACTTGCTGGGCAGCGCCGCCTCGTAGGCGGGCACCTGGTTCTCCTCGAACTCGCAGGTGGCGTCTTCGCTGCCACCGAAGATGAACAGCGGGATGCCGAGCCCGGCGGTCATCTCGGGGGTGGCCGTCTCCTTGAAGCCCGGCGCAGCGGCCGGCACAAGACGAAG
>CAYHRZ010000127.1:6171-11161 GCA_964359125.1 uncultured Klebsiella sp.
GGGAAGCTGGCCACGTAGCGGGGGTCGTCGAGGGGCGCCTGGATCGACGTCCAGCCGCCGAAGGAGTGCCCGGTGATGCCCACGCGGTCCTCGTCGACCTCGAGGTCGCTTCCGAGGTCCCCGGCGAGGAGGGCGTCGAGCACGAAGGCCATGTCGAGGGGACGGTCCACGCTCGACTGGTACGCCGCCTCGTCGCTGCCGAGGTTCCAGGGCTCCAGGAGGGTATTCCCCATGTGATCCGGCGCCACCACCACGAACCCGTGGGAGGCCAGGTGCTCGGTGAGGAAGTAGCTCTGGAAGCGCAGCCCGCCGTACCCGTGGGAGAAGCTCACCACCGGCCAGGGGCCCCCTAGTGGTGTTGCGTCGCGACCAGCGGGAGTGTTGATGGTGTAGAGTTCGAGGCCGAGCAACTCGATGTCGTAGCTGTTCTGGCCCCCGTCGCCCTGCGACGGGTACCACACCTCCACCGGGATGGGGCGCCAGCGGCTGTCGTCCCACAGTTCCACCGTGCGCACGCCCACCGCGTAAGGTCCGGTGGCCGAGGGGTCGTCCGGGGGCTCCACCTCGTCTGCCGACCCACCGCTGTCGCCGCCAGACGAGCCGGTGTCGAGGCTTCCTTCACTGGACGATGTATCACTAATATCAACGTCATAGGCTGGTAGTTCGACCATCGCCTCGCCCGGTGTATCAATCACCGGCTCCGGGAGGGCGAGGCCAAACTGTGCGCAGGAAACGAGGGTGAAGAACATGGCTGCTCCGGGTCGGAGCCGCGAGCATAGTCACATGTAGACTATTTAGTCAATGATGCACTATGCGATTAGTGGTGCGGCATGGCTACCGCAGATCCCCCCTCGCGCATGGAGATCCTCGTACTCTCCACCATCGCCCGAACCCCCATGCACGGCTACGACATCAAGACCGAGCTTCGATACAAGCACGTGCGCTGGTGGGCACGCTGCGAGCACGGGCACCTGTACGCTACGCTCTCGCGACTTGAGAAGGCGGCCCTGATCGAGGCGACCACCGCTCCGGACACCCGCAAGAAGAAGGTCTTCGCGCTCACAGCGGCGGGTCGCGCGCGTTTGCGCGACGCGATGGTGGCGCTGGGCCAAGCCGACGACGCCACCTACTTCGACATCGACCTGTTCATCTCCGCCAGCTATACCCTTTCTAAGCAGGAAGTCCTCGATGTCCTCTCGCAGCGGGCCGAGAGGATTGGGAGGCAGCTGGTCGAAGCCGAGGCCCTCCGCGCGGCGATGGCCGGCCGGGTCCCGCGGGCGGCGGAGCTGATCATGCAGCACCGCATCGACCACCTCGGGCGCGAGCACGCCTTCACCCACCACGCGCACACGGAACTGGCGGCGGTAGAGCCCTGGGGGCCATTCCTCGGGACCGAGCCCATACGGGCGTTCGTGGCCCGTTCTGCGGTGCCGCTGGAGCGGGACTGAAGGGCAGTGCGCCGGGGCAGGGCCCCCGGCACCGGGGCGGAATAAAGGCTTAACACTTAACCTCCGACCCCAGGCTGCTGCCCCATGGACGCGCTCCTCGCCAAGCTCCGCGCCGACCTCGAAGTGGCGAAGAACGCCCGTTCGGCCAAGGCGCTGGCCCGGCACCGGGAGCAGGGCAAGCTCACTGCTGTGGAGAGGCTGGAGCGACTCCTGGACCCCGGCACGCCCTTCCTGGAGGTGGGGGCGCTGGCGGCGCAGGGCATGTACGACGGCGGGGTACACAAAGCGGGCACCTTCGCCGGGGTGGGCGTGGTGGCGGGGCGCACCTGCGTGGTGAGCGCCAACGACGCGATGGTCAAGGGGGGCACCATCTACCCCATGGGAGTCAAGAAGGCGCTTCGTATGCAGACTATCGCCATGGAGAACCGTCTGCCCTTCGTGTCGCTGGTCGACAGCGGGGGCGCCTACCTGCCGATGCAGAGCGAGGTGTTCCCAGACCTCGACGACGGGGGGCGCATTTTCTACAACCAGGCGTGGATGAGCAAGCTCGGCATTCCACAACTCACCGGGGTCATGGGGATGTGTACCGCAGGGGCGGCCTACATCCCGGCGATGAGCGACGAGGTGGTCCAGGTTCGCGGCACGGGCGCCATTTTCCTCGGCGGCCCCCCGCTGGTGAAGGCGGCCACCGGGGAGGACGTTACCGCCGAGGACCTCGGCGGCGTTGATGTTCACGCCACGATGTCGGGGGTGACCGACCACGTGGCCCGTGACGACGCCCACGCCATCAGCATCCTCCGCGACCTCGTGGCGCGGCTGCCCGCACCGCCGCCGGGCTGGATCGACCGGGCTCCACCCGAGGCGCCCGCCGTCGACCCCGCCGACATGCACCAACTCGTCCCGGCCGACATCGCCCAGCCCATGGACGTCCGGGGCATCATCACGCGCATCGTCGATGGCAGCGACTTCATGGAGTTCAAGGCGAGCTACGGCCCCACCCTGCTCTGCGGTCTGGCGCGCGTCCATGGTTACCGGGTGGGGATCCTCGCCAACAACGGCGTGTTGTTCTCCGAGTGCGCCCAGAAGGCGGCCCAGTTCATCCAGTTGTGCGAGAAGCGCCGGACTCCCCTGCTGTTTCTACAAAACGTGCCCGGCTTCATCATCGGTCGCGACTACGAGCGGGGCGGGATCACCAAGCACGGCCACCAGATGGTCAACGCGGTGGCGACGGCGACGGTGCCGAAGATCACCGTCGTGATCGGCGGCAGCTTCGGCGCAGGCAACTACGCGATGTGCGGCCGAGCCTACTCGCCGCGCTTCATGTGGAGTTGGCCCAACGCACAGATCGGCGTGATGGGCGCCGCGCAGGCGGCCGGGGTCCTCATCTCGGTAGCCAACGGCCAACGCGAGCGCCTCGGCATGGAACCGATGTCGGCCGAGGAGGAGGAGCTGCTCCGCGCGCCCGTGCTCGAGAACCAGGCCAAGGAGGGCAGCGCCTGGTACGCCAGCGCGAATCTCTGGGACGACGGTATCGTCGAGCCGTCTCGCACGCGGGACGTGGTGGGACTCTGCCTCGCCGCTGCCGACCACGCGCCCGACGTCGGCTACAGGTCCGCGTTCGGGACCTTCCGGTTGTAGCGCCCCGCGCCCGCCCATCGGGTACAATGGGCGCCGCATTCCCGGAGCCCCGATGCTGCTACTCCTCGCCCTCACCTCACGCGCCTACGCCGACGATTTCCTCCAGGTTGATGCCGGGGCTCCGGGCATGGCGGTCGTCGTCTCAATTCTCCGCGACGTGGGCGGCTTCACCGGCGGCGAGGCCATCACCACCAACTGCGCCGACATCACCGTGGGCCCGGTGGTGGCCCTCGACAGCAGCGCGGACCCGTCGACCCCCATCACCGGCGCAGTCCTGCAGACGGTTTTCTACATCAGCGACAGCGCCAGCACCGCCAACTGCCGGGTGTACATCGACGGCACGCAGATCACGCTGCTCAGCGGTGGCATCGACAACCGTTTCCGCATCGTCACCCCCGAGCCGGGCCCGGTGGACGGGGGCATCAACGACGCCGACGGCGTGGCCGACGGGGTGATCACGATCTCGTCGTCGTTACGCTCCGATGGCGGTACGGTGGTGTTCGAGGATCTCGACGTCCCCGTCGGCACCACCCTGGTGTTCGACACCACCGACCCCGACTCCGGGAGCCTGGGCAACGAGGCCTTCCTCCCGGTGGTGATCCTCGTGGAAGGCGAGGCCAACATCGAGGGCACGATCAACCTGGGCGGCTACGACGGCGACGACGCGATCGACGATCACGCCTCCGATGGCGGCGATGCCGGCCCCGGCGGCGGTGGTGGCGGCGTGGGCAGCAACTGCTACGGCGACCCCGACTACGTGCCCGGCAATGGCTTTACCGGCGGCGGCGGCACGTCGAGCGGGACCTGCATCGAGTACACCGAAGGTGGCGACGGCGCCGTGGAGGGCAACGACGCGGAAGACGGCGGCGAGGGCATCTTCACCGACGTGCGCAACCGGGCCCGTGGCTACGCCGGCGGCACCGGCGGCGGCACCGGTCACCCCTGGGGCACCGGCGGTGGCGGAGGCATGTGTTGCACGGTCGTCGGCGACGGCGGCTACGGCGGCGGCGGCGGCCCGGGCCACAGCGACGCCGACGGCTGGGGTGCCGGCGGCGGCGCGTTCGGCACCGACGGGGAGAACGGCATCGGCACCGTCGGCGGCTCGTCCTCCGGCTACAACATCGGCGGCGCCGGCCTCACCAACGGCTGGGACTGGCTGGTTCCCCTCGCCGGAGGTTCCGGGGGCGGCGGCGGCGACTCGGGTTCGAGCGGCGCCGACGGTGCGGGTGGTGGCGGGGGCGGCGGGGCCCTGCTTCTCGTGGCCGAGAGCATCGTTTTCGCCAGCGGATCGGCGATCGAAGCCTACGGGGGCTCGGGTGGCAACACCGACGGCACCAACCCCGGCTCGTCCACCGGCGGCGCGGGCGGATCGGGGGGCGGCGTCTTCCTCGCGTCCGGCGCGATCAGCGGCCTGTCGTCAGTGAGCCTCGACCTCAGCGGCGGCTACGGCGGCAGCGAGTCGACCGGCTACTACTCGGGTGACGGCGGCGAGGGGCGCCTCCGGGTGGACGGCGCCGAACCCCCCTCCCTCGGCACCGGGCCGACGGGCTACAGCGCCACGACCTGGGAAGGCCCGGCCATCACGGCGATTTCCGATACCTCGGTGACCGTCGCTAGCTCCGGCGACGTCACGATCTACCTGTACGACAGCGCCGGGACATACCTCACCGACCTCAGCGCGAGCGAAGACAGCACCACCGACCTGCTGTCCTACCTCACCGACGGCGACAACCTCGTAGCGGTGGCAGACGCCACGACCGGCGTGATCGGCCCCGCGGCGGTGGGGGTGCTCACCGTCACCTTCGACGGCGACGGCGACGGCCACGATGCCGAGCGCTTCGGCGGTGACGACTGCGACGACGACGACCCCAGCATCTCGCCCAGCGCCGACGAGTACTGCAACG
>CAYHRZ010000128.1:0-3578 GCA_964359125.1 uncultured Klebsiella sp.
GCGAGGTCCCAGCTCAACCGCGGGACAATCTCGGGAAACGGCAGCACCGTGCCGAAGCTCACCAGCGCCACGTTCTGCAGGAAAATCGACACGCCGATCGCCGTGATCAGCACGTTGAGTCGGGACGAGCGGCGCATGGGGCGGTACGCGACCCGCTCCACCACCAGCGCCAGCACCATCGAGGCCACCATCGCCGTGACCGCGACGATCGCCACCCCAGCCACGCTGGGATCGTCGGCTACGCCCAGGTGCAGTGCCATGAACATCGCCGCGAAGGCGCCCATCATGAACACCTCGCTGTGCGCGAAGTTGATGAACTGCAGCGTGCCGTAGACCATCGTGTAGCCCAGGGCCACCAGCGCGTAGATGGCGCCGAGGGACAGGCCGTTGACCAGTTGCTGGAAGAGCTGCGTCACCGCCGGAGGTTTACTTCGCCGGGGCCTCGGGCGCCGCGCCACCGCGCGACTTCAGGCCGCCTGCGGGCTCAGCGCCGCCGGCCCGGTCCAGTTCGCCCTTCGGCGCGTCGCCGCGGGGGGTGAGCTCGCCGGCGGGGGCCGCAGCCCCACCCCGCTGCAATGCCCCGTCCTCGGCGGGGGAGGCGCCGGGGCCGCCCGCCACGGGGGCACCGTCCGGCGCCGGGACAGCCTCGACCGGCGGAGCCTCGGCAGCGGCAGGCGCGGCGCCCGCCGGCGCCTTCTTGGCCACGAACTTGGGCCCGCTCGCGGTCACCTCAACCACCACGGCCGGCTTCACCGCGTTGCGGTTCTCGTCGATGGTGATCGAGCCGGTCACGCCGGGGAAGTTCTCGACCTTGGCTAGGCGATCCCGCAACGCCGCGCGGGCCGCCTTGCGGGCGCCGTCGGTGGCGGGGAGCCCGGAGCGATCCGAGAGGCCTTCGGCGAGCTTCGGATCCTTCGCGACGTCTTCCATCGCAAGGTAGAGGATCTTCGCCGCGTCGTAGCCCAGGGCCGCGAGGCCGTCGGGCTTCTTCTTGTAGGCCTTCTCGTACTTGGCGATGAAGGCCTGCACGGCGGGCGTGGGGTCGTCGACCGAGTAGTGGTTGGTGTAGTAGCCCCCGATGATGGCGTCCTTGCCCTGCTCCACCAGCTTCTCGGAGTCCCAGCCGTCGCCGCCGAGGAAGATCCCCGTGAAGCCGAGTTCGCGCGCCTGGCGCGCGATCTGGCCCACCTCGGTGTAGTAGCCGGTGAGCACCAGCGCCTCGGGCTGTCCCGCGATGATCGAGGTGAGCTGGGCCTTGAAGTCGAAGTCGCCTTCGCTGTAGGCCTCCTGGCCGGTGATGGTGCCGCCCATGCGCGTGAAGTGCTGTTCGAAAACCGTGGCCAGGCCAACCGAGTAGTCGTTCTTCACGTCCTTGAGGATGGCGGCTTTCCGGATGGCCTTGTCGTTGTAGGCGAAGTCGGCGATCACCTGCCCCTGGAAGGGGTCGATGAAACACACGCGGAAGATGTAGTCGCCCACGAGCGTGACCTTCTCGCTCGTGGAGGAGGGCGAGATCATCGGGACCATCGCCTTCTGCAACAGCGGCGCCGCCGCGAGGCTCCGCGAGGACGAGACTTCCCCGAGCACGGCGACGGGACGGTCGGTGCTGAGGATCTTGCTCACCGCCGTGGCCGCTTCCTCGTGCTTGCTCTGGTCGTCTTCCACGACGACGCGGATTTTGGTGCCCGCGATGCCGCCCGCGGCGTTCTGCTCATCGGTCGCGATCTCGATGCCCTCCTTGGTGGACAGGCCGAAGGTCGCGGCCGTGCCGGTGAGCGAACCGTACTCGCCCACGACGATCTCGCGGGGGGCATCGGCACCACCGCCGCCGCAAGCGGCGAGGAACGAGAGCGCGAACACGTGCAGCATCAACATGGGGACTCCGGGGAGGGGCGGCATTCTACCGATCGACGGCCGCACGTCAAGGGCGGTGCGCCCGCGAAGGGCGTCTAACGGACGAGAAAGCGCCCGCCCCTCGCCACCCAGCGCGGGGAGCGGGCGCTGGGTTTCACCCTAGAAGGGGATCTGCTCGTCGCTGTCGGCGTCGGCCGCCAACTCCGGCGCGGGGGACTCCACCGAACCCGGCGGGCTGGCGCTGCCGAACTCGGCCGCGCGAGCGGCCTTCGGTACCGACCACAACACGCGGTCGACCACCAAGCTGGTCTCGTAGTGAGCGGCGCCCTCCTTGTCGGTCCACTTGCTCTGCCGGACGGTGCACTCCACCGCCAGTCCGTCGCCCTTCTTCAGCACGCGGACCAACCGCTCGGCGGTGGCCCCGAACGCCGTGAGGCGGTGCCAGTCGGGCGTGTCGACCCACTGGTCCTCGACCATGCGGTGGTTGGGCGTGGCCAGCGAGAGCTTGCAGTACGCCGTTCCCTTGCTGGCCGAGGTCTTGAGTTCCGGGTCGTTGCCCACCCGTCCGATGAAGTACGCCTTGTTCAATCCAAGCATGTCTTTCTCCTGGCCGCCCGACGGGGCGCGCCGCGGCCGTCCTTGGCATGCCCCGTGCCACCAAAAAACGGGCGGTCTCCCGTCTGCACGCCCCCCCGCGCCCGACCGACGTCCGTCGGGGCACAGCGACGGTCGTCGACCATCTGCCCCGTCAACACCCCCCGCAGATTCCTCGGCGGGCTAAGGGGCGGTCGTGCGCGGCCTGGTGGTCATCGAGGGACTGATCGGGGTCGGCAAGACCACGCTGTGTCGCATCGTCGAGCGAGAATGGGCCGCCCGCCTGGTGCTCGAACCGGCCGACGACAACCCCTTCCTCGCGCGGTTCTACGCCGACCCCGAGCACTTCGCCTTCCCCGCGCAGATGTTCTACCTGGCGAACCGCTACGCGCAGCAACTGCAGGCGCGGCAAGCCTCGCTGTTCCAGCCCCTCACCGTGTGCGACTACCTGATGGCCAAGGACGGCCTATTCGCGGAAATGACTCTTTCCGGCCACGAGTTGGCGCTCTACCGGCGGTTCGCGTCGCTGCTCGACGAAACCCCGCTCCGGCCCGACTTCGTCGTCTTCCTGGACGCCGACACCGAGGTCATCCGCAGCCGCATCGCTCGACGCGGCATCCCGGCAGAGCAGGTGATCCCCGCCGCGTACCTGGACGACCTTCGCCAGCGGTACTACGCCCTGTGGGACACGTGGACCAGCTCGCCGGTGTACGTCGTGCGCACCGACCTCATCGACTACGTCGACGACCCCGACGCCCGCGCCCGTGTCCTGGCGATGGTGGCGGGGTGGCTGGAGGGGCGACCCACGCCCGGTGCCCCGGAAGCCTACAATGCCCCCGCGCAAGTCGGACTCTTCGCCGAGCGGCCACCGAGCTAGACGCCCCGGCGCGGTGGAGTGATAAGGCCCGCCGCTCGCAAAGGTCACCATGGCCCGCCTCACCGCTCCCGACATCCTGAAGATGAAGGCGCAGGGCGAGAAGATCGCCATGGTCACCGCCTACGACGTGGCCATGGCGCGGCTCCTGGACAGGGCCGGCGCCGACATGGTGCTGGTGGGCGACTCGCTCGGGATGGTGATCCAGGGCGAGGAAAACACCCTGCGCGTCACCCTCGACGAGATGGCCTACCAC
>CAYHRZ010000128.1:3588-11137 GCA_964359125.1 uncultured Klebsiella sp.
GGCGTGCGGTCAACAACGGCCTGCAACGCGCCCACCTCACCATCGACATGCCGTTCATGACCTACCAACTCTCGCCCACGCAGGCCCTGCAGTCAGCGGGCAAGCTGGTGCAGGACGGCCGCGCCCAGTCGGTGAAGCTCGAGGGCGGGGTGCGCTCGGCGGCCGCGATCCGGGCCTGCGTCGACGCGGGCATCCCGGTGGTGGGGCACGTGGGGCTCACGCCGCAGTCGGTGCACGCGATGGGCGGCTTCAAGGTGCAGGGTCGCGACGAGACCACCGCCGCCCGCATCCGCGCCGACGCCATGGCCGTACAAGAGGCAGGGGCGTTCTGCATCGTCTTCGAGATGATCCCCTCGTCGCTCGCGGCCGAACTCACCGCGGCGCTCTCGGTGCCCACCATCGGCATCGGCGCCGGCGCGGCGTGCGACGGGCAGGTCCTGGTGTGTAACGATCTACTCGGGATGGACGAGCGTTTCCGCCCCCGGTTCGTGAAGCGCTTCGCCGAGTTGGCGGGCACGATCGAGGCGGCGGGGCGCGCCTACGTCGCCGAGGTCAAGGGCGGCCAGTTCCCCGCGCCGGAGCACACCTTCGACACCACCGGCAAGGTGTACGGCGGGAAGTAGGCGGTTGTTGGGATAAACGGCCCGGCGATGGACATCATCCACTCGGTCGACACCATGCACGCGCTGGCCCTCGGCTGGCGGTCGCGCGGCAAGAAAGTCGGTTTTGTGCCCACCATGGGGTACCTGCACCGCGGTCACACCACGCTGATCGAGCTGATGCGCAAGCGTTGCGAGATCCTGGTCGTCAGCATCTACGTCAACCCCTTGCAGTTCGCCCCGACGGAGGACCTGGGTCGTTACCCCCGCGATCCCGATGGCGACGCCGCCAAGTGTGAAGCGGCCGGTTGCGACGTGCTGTTCATGCCGGAGAACCTCTACCCGCCCGAGTTCAGGACGACCGTGAGCGTGGCCGACATCACCACCCGTTGGGAGGGCGCCTCGCGACCCACCCACTTCCAGGGCGTCGCCACCGTGGTGTGCCGACTCTTCGGCCTCGTGCAGCCCACTGCCGCGATGTTCGGCGAGAAGGATTACCAGCAGTTCGCGGTCCTGCGCTCGATGGCGCACGACCTCGCCATGGGCATCGAGATCGTCCCCGGACCGCTGGTCCGCGACCACGACGGGCTGGCGTTGTCCTCGCGCAACGTGTACCTCAGCGCCGAGCAGCGGCGGCGCGCCCTCTCCTTGCACCGGGCGCTCTTCGCCATGCGCGACAGCAAGCTCCGGAGTTCCGTCGAGCGCCTGGCGCTCGGCCGCAGCATCCTCGACTGCGACGGCCTGGACTACCTCGCCGTGGTGGATCCCAACACGCTCGAACCGGTGGGCGAGGTCGACCGGCCGTTGCGAGCCATCGCCACCGCCCGGTACGGCAGCACCCGGCTACTCGACAACGTGGCGCTCTTGCCATGACCACCGAGGGGCAGTTCCCCTACGACCTCGCCGCGCTGGCGATCCTGCTCCTGCTGAACCGGACCGTCGTGGCCTCGCTCCGGCACCCCGCCGCCTTCTGGGGATTCCAGGCGGTGAACCTCGGCGGCGCGCTGTACTTCGCGCTGGCCGGGATCGCTGGTCTCGACAACTTCCCCGTTGCGAGCTGGATCGTCGCTGCCCTGCTCTTGTTCCACGGCGTGCAGAACGTGGTCCTGCGCTCCTCCGCCCGGCCCAGCCGGTAGCCGCGGCAGCTACCCCCTAGGGCGACGCTGCCACCGCCGTGGCCAGCGCCTCTCCCACTGCCCTGGCGCCCACCTCGGCGAAGTGCGTGTAGTCCCGCGCCATCCTCGGCGGGTCGCTGTTTCCCCACGCGACGACGGCGCCCGGGCCGCCCATGGCGGGCTGCATCCCCCACCAGGCGCAGCCGAACTCGCGCCCCACCGTTGCCTGTGCCTCGCCGATCCATCCGATGGCCTGGAAGACGGCGAAGCGGTCCTTGTCGCGGCGGACTGCCCGGTCCGGGGGGCCGACCAGCAAGCAGGCCACCGAGGGGAGCACGGCCCGGACCCCGGCGAGAGTCCACCGGACCTCGTCGCGGTACGACTCCAAGGTGAGCGCAGGATTACTCGCCTCGTTGGTACCGTATTCCAGGACGATCAGGTCGTAGTCGAGCCAGTCGAGCCACGACCGCAGCGGCGTGGGTGCCCACTTGCGCCACGTCGAGGCCACGCTCCCCGACACGGCGAGGTTGTCGACCACGACCCCGGCGTCGCCGGTCTCCACGAAGGTGCCGAC
Source organism: uncultured Klebsiella sp. (assembly GCA_964359125.1). Taxonomy (GTDB): domain Bacteria; phylum Myxococcota_A; class UBA796; order UBA796; family SXON01; genus SXON01. The sequence continues at coordinate 5,877 of CAYHRZ010000128.1, forward strand.
GAGGCGCACGGGCGCGTCGCCCAGGAGCTGGTAGGTCAGCAGGTGCGGCCCAGGGGGGAGGGAAAACCCGGCTACGCCCGGGCCCTCGCCCGCCGTGAGCACGCGGACCGGAACAGATCCGTCGACGCTGACCGCCAGCGACCCCGTCGTGGGGCCGCGCTCGAACGCGAGTGACAGGCGCGTGGCGTTCACAACGTGGAGCCAGCCACCGTCGGCCGCAGTGGAGGCCTCGGCCACGTTTCCCGTGGGGCCGAACGCCTCGCCACCCGGCGCCGCCGCAGCCCACGCCCAGCGGCGATCCCAGGTGCCGGTGGCGCACACCGTCACCCCGGGGACGGAGACCTTCTGCCCCGGTCGGGGGGCGGCCACGAAGCCCACCCCACCGTCGCCGGCGCGCCCGGCCAGGACCTCGCGGAAGCGGGCGACCAGCGGTCCTCGGGCCGCGTGGCTGTCGCCCCAGAAACCCACCCGCGGAGTCGCCGTCGCGACGGCTTCCCGTACCCGGCGAATATCAGCCGGGTTTCCCGACAGTTCCCCGCCCACCAGGGTCGCGGCCGCAGCCGCGTTGTGCGCGACCTCGGCCGGCACGCCAGCCCCCGGAGCGCCCCCGGCGCCATCCACCTCCCAGGTGGGCCAGGATCTCGCGGCGGGTTCCGGTCGGGGCTCGCGGGCGGCGCGCTCGGGACGGGGACACTGGGGCGGCGTGGGCGCGGCGGTCGTCGAGAAACTCCAGGCCTGCGCCCAGCCGGGCACGGCGCGGGGCGACGCCGCGTGGGCCTGCGAAACCGCGACGACGAAGAGATACTCGAGCAAGCGCCGCGCCTCCCTCCCCCACTGTAGCGCGCGGACCGTGCACCGGGGATATACGATGCACACACCTGGCGCGGCCGCCGAGCGGAGGGATCATTGCTGGCGATGTGGGTCGCGACGGTAGCCGTCGCGTCGACGATCTGTGGCGAGGCCGCGACACGGGGCTGGCGCGAGGTCGATGGCATGTTGCTCGCGCCGGAGACCGGGGAGCTCGACCACGCGATGGATCCCCTCGCCCAGGCCCAGTTCCGTCGCGTGATCAGCGCGCTGCGCGATCGCCAGGTCGACGTGGTGGTGGTGATCGTCCCACCCCGGCCGAGGGTGGTGGTGTCTCCCGGCGCGTCCACGCCGCCCCCGCGCTACTGGCTAGCGGACCGCGCGCGGTTCACCGGCACCCTGTCGTGGTTCCAGTCCGCCGGGGCTCACGCCCCCGACCTGTTCGCGCTGGGCGTGGAGATGCGGGACCGGGGCGCGGCGCTGTTCCGGCCGGACGACGGTCACTTCTCGGCGGCCGGCTCCCTGGCTGCCGCTGGCGTGATCGCCGAGGAGATTCGCGGGATTCAGGCCTGGACCTGGCTCGGGCAGTCGCCGCGGCGCCTCGCCCAGCAAGGCGAACGGACGTCGCCCGCGGGGCTCCTGGCAAGGCAGCTGGCCGAGGTATGCGGGACCAAGGCAAAGGCCGAGTTCCGGCAGCCTCACTACGCCCTCGACGAGCTGCAGGTCGACTCTTCGATGCTGCTGGCAGACGAGCCCTACGCCGAGGTGGTGATGGCTTCCTCGAGCTTCGGACACCCGATGTACTACCTGCCCCAGGCGCTGGAGGCAGAGCTGGGCACCCCGGTGCTGAACTTCACGGTGGCGGGCGGCCATGTCACCTCGCCGCTCCGGTACTGGCTCGAGAGCGCTGACTACCGCAACCACGTCCCGGACGTGCTCGTCTGGGTCTTCACCGTGACGCACCTCTTCGGCGGCACCGCCGACCACAGCGGCTCCCTCTCCAGCGCCGCCGGGTTCCGGCAGCTCCTGCCCCTCGTCGACGGGCCGTGCGAAGCTGCCGAGGCCACCCGCACCCTCGATGTCCGCCCCAACGGCACGCTCCTTGCCCCCGGCGAGGCCGGCTTGAGCGCTGCGGGCCACTACCTGGTGGTCGAGGGCGATCCACTGCGTGCGTCGAGGTATGCCGTCCAGATCACCTACGGCTCCGGGGCCACCGAGCGGCTCAGCCTGCCTCCCGACGAGCTGATTCCGCTCCGCGAGCGGGCCACCCTCGAATTCGAGCAGTCCTCCGGAACCGTCGAGTTCATCCGGCTCCACGTGCCCGAGGGCACCTCGCTGGAGGGGGTACGCGCCCGGGTGTGCAGCTACCGCGGCGCCTCGACCGCCCGCTAGCCGATCACCTCGAGGATCTCGGCCTCCTCCAGCACCCGGCTCATCGACTTGGCCTTCTTCCGGATGGCACCCACTCGCTCGGCGGTGGGTTCGATCCCGCGCTGCCGCAACCAGAACACGATGTTGCTGTCGCCCGCCATGTGGCCGATCTCGATCTGTTGGCGGCGGCCGAACCAACCCGCCGGCACGCCGCTGTAGACCCGGTCCGCCAGCCAGTCGGCGCCCTTGTCGATGGCCTTGATGATCGCGGCGGCGTGCACACCGGTACCCGTCCGGAACGCGTCCTTGCCAAACACCGGGTAGCTCACCGGGATCGGCACCTCGCAGGCCGCCGAGACCAAGTCGACCAGTTCGCCCAGGGCGGTGAGATCGCCCTGGTGCCAGCCCATCAGCTTGAGGTTCACCAGCAACTGGTCCAACGAGGTGTTGCCGACGCGCTCGCCCACGCCGAGCACGCAACCGTGCACCCTGTCCACGCCCACCTCGCAGGCCGTGATCGCGTTGGAAAGCCCGTACCCCCGGTCGTTGTGGCCGTGCCAGTCCACCCGCACGTCGCGACCGCTCTCGGCGATGACCGAGCGGGTGAACGCCACGAGGTTCCGGACGCCCGTCTCCGAGGCGTGCCCGCAGGTGTCGCACACGCAGAGGCCGTCGGCCCCCTCCTCGATGGCGGCGAGGAATAGCCGTCGCAGGGTACCGGGGTCGGCCCGGGTGGTGTCTTCCGTCACGAAGGTGGCCGGGAGCCCGTTCTGCTTGGCCATGCGGATGCTGTCGCGCGTGCGCTTCTCCAGCAGGTCCACGTCCCAGCCCTCGGCGTACAGGCGGATGGGCGAGGCGCCGAGGAAAGCCATGACCTCGATGGGCACGCCCGTCTTCTGGCTGATGTCGACGATGGGGGCGATGTCGTTGGCGTGCGTCCGCGCGGCGCAGTTCGCCAATAGCGGGAGCTTCTCGTCGCGAATGGTCTCCGCGAGGCGGGTCACGTCGCCCACTGCCCGCGGGCCGGCGCCCGGCAAGCCGATGTCGACCACGTCGACCCCCACTTTCGCCATCAGCCGCAGCATCTGCATCTTCGCGTCGACGGTGGGGTCGGTGACCGAGGGACACTGCACCCCGTCGCGCATGGTCTCGTCGACGATCAGCACCCGCCGCGGTGGGGCGGGGAGCGCGCTCCCCCGGAGATTCCAGTCGTAGATGACTTCCGACTCGGCGACGGTGGACACGGTGCCTCCCGGGCAGGCCGGGCATCTATCGCGCGAAGCCCGCTACCGGCGACGCCGGGACAGGCCCCAGGCCGCCACCAGGGCGCCGATCACCCCCGCGAGGGGCGCCGACGACCCGTACCGGCAGCCGCACCCGGCTTCCTCGACCGTGTAGCCCTGGGCGAGCAACGCGGTGCTGCCGTCGGCCGAGGCCACCGTCACGTCGTGGACGCCCACCGGCAGCGCGGTCGGGATCCGGCCGGTGATGGTCTGGGCGTTGGCCACGATCGCGCCCGACATTTCCAGCCCTCCCACCAGGACCCGGGTCCCATCCCCGAAGCCGTCGCCCACCACGGTGACCGCCTCGGCCACGCCCACCACCGAGTGGTTGGGCGTGACGCTGTAGAGGAGCAGGTCCGCCTCGGCGCCGGTATCGGCGTCGGTGTCGGTGTCGGTGTCGGTGTCGGCGTCGGCGTCGGCGTCGGTGTCGGCGTCCGCATCGGTGTCCGCGTCGCCGCCGCCGCCGTCCCAGGTCACGCGGGTGATCCAGTCGCCCTTCACGCCGGCGTCCTCGTTCGTGATCCACCCCATGCCTGCGGCGTAAATCCAGTTCCGGTCGGCGTAGTCGAGACCGTCGTCGTTGGCGATGGTCGGCTTGGAGCTGTGCCCTTCGAAACACACCACGATGGCGATGTTGCCCTCGGTAATCTCCGGGACATCGACCTCCGCCTCGGCGAAGCTGAAACTGCTGAGGCTGTCGTCGGAGCCGTTGAAGTAGCCGCCCTCGTAGCCCAGGCGCGTGTCGACCATCATCTCGTCGTCGACCGTCCAGAGGCCCACGTCGAAGTAGCCGTCGCCCGACGGCCCGATGAACATTTCCACGTACTCGGGGGTAAACGGGTAGTCGCTGGGCTCGGGGACGAACACCGAGGCCCAGCACTCGCCGTCGACAAAACCCTGCTGGAACGTGACGGTGCACTCGCCACCGCCCACCTGGCACTCGTCGTTCTTCAACTCGCCGGCGAGCGCCGCGGTCATCAGGATCAGCATGGGGCGCATCGTACCCCGGAACGACCGCTAGTAGACGCTGGCGATCACCCCGGTGAAGTCAAAGGCGATCGACAAGGCGTCGTAGGTCCCGTCGCCGTCGCTGTCGATGTCGGCGAGGTCCCAGGCCAGCTCGGGGTCGTAGCCCTCGGCGGTGGCGATCTCCTCCATCAAGGTCGCGGGGAGGCCGAAGCCCATCGTCCCGGTGATCGAGGTGTCGTCGGCCGTGCCCATCCCCACCACCGGCGTGGCGTTCACCAGCGTGAAGCCACCGGCCTCGAAGGAGGCGCTGGCCACGGTGATCGTCCACACGCGGCCGGTGATGTCGACGTCGCCGCTGTCCACCGCGTGACCGCTGCTGTCCACCGCGCTCCCGGCGCTGAAACTCTCCGACCCCGAGTAGTTGTCGGCCACGTCGCCGTCGGTGTCCTGGGCGCTGAGGATGCCACCGGTCACGTCGAGGTCCTCGCACCAGTCGTCCACGTCCCACATCTGCACGATGATGACGCTGGTGGTGGTGGCCATGGCGTCGACGATGGAGTCGTCCAGTGCGCTCTTGATGACACTCAGCACGTTGTCGGACGTACCGTCGCCGTCGAGATCCATGCCGCCACGGCTACTCGCGACCTCGAGGGTCTCGACGACGTAGGTGAACTCCGCCGCCGCCGGGGGACAGGTGCTCGCCTCGAACCCGGTGTCGAACCCGGTGTCGGCGTCCGTGTCGGTGTCGGCGTCCGTGTCGGTGTCCGTGTCGGTGTCCGTGTCGCTGTCCGTGTCGAGGTCGCCGTCGCCATCCGCATCGATGTCACCATC
>CAYHRZ010000129.1:0-11069 GCA_964359125.1 uncultured Klebsiella sp.
GTCCGGGCCCGCGAAAGCACAGGGACCCTCCACGGCTGCGACCAGGGCCGCCGCCGGCGGCAGCCCAGCGCCGCTAGGGGACATCGACGCGTCCAAAGCGGACGGCCGACAGGGCGAAGGCCGCGCCAGTGAGGATGCCCACTATCACGAACTGACCAGGTAGAAATTCGGCTTCCCAGCCCTTCCAACAGCCCATCGCGCTCACCAACGTCCATTGTACCAGTTCCGACGCGATCTCGATACCCAACAAACCAGCTGCCGACAAAATAAGCCAGAGCACCCGGTCCATGATCAAGAGCAGGATGATGCTCACCACGACGCCACCCACGGATCGTACGAACACCGAGAGCGCCATGCCGATTGCGATGAGGGCGAGGTCGGAGAAGAAGCTCGCCCCGTACCCCAGGGCGAGCCGGGTGAGGGAGTTCGCGCCGGTGGCGATGGACTGGTCCACGCTGGGCGGCCCCAGCAGAGCCCAGCCCATGCTCACCGCGACGGCGAACGTGACCAGGACGGAGCAGGCGGAGAGTACACCCAGCGACACCGCCTTGGCGGCCAGGATGCTCCACCTCGGCACGGGGCGCACCACCAGCTCGCGGAGGGTCCGGTCGCCGTGCTCCCCGGCCACCGACGCCGCCGTCGCCAACAACAACAAGAAGGGAATCACGACGAGGCTGCGCGCGTAGAGCACCCAACTCCCCACCGTGACCACGTCGAAGGCGAACACGCCCCGGATCGACTGCCCGTTGAACTGCATCTGGTCCTGCCAGCCGGACACCTTCCACGTCAGCAGGGTGACGAACGCCGCCACCAGAGCCGACACCACCAGGGTCCCCAGTCCGCTGCCGCGGGTGAACACCTTGAGCAGTTCGACGCGCACCATCCCGGGAAACTGTCGGGGAATCACGCGACCCCCGGCTCAGACGAGGTCACCGACAAGAACAACTCCTCGAGGGTGCCCGCCCGCGGCACGAGGGCGTGAACCGCCACTCCCGACTCGACCAGCGCCCGGTTGAGGGCCGCGGCGTCGATGCCGCGAAGCGCCACGCAGACCCGCCCCTCGTCGCCCTCGCCCAGCACCTCCACGCCGCCCACGCGCGCGAAGACCTCCAGTGTGCGCGGGCGATCCGCGGTGGGCACCCCGACCTCGGCCTGGACCACGCCGCCCAGGCGTTGCACCAACTCGGCCATCGTGCCCTCGGCGCGCAGCTCACCACGGTCCAGGATGCCCACACGATTGCACATCGCCTGCACCTCGGCGAGGATGTGACTACTGACGAACACGGTGAGCCGGTCGCGGCGGACCAACTCCTTGAGCAACTCGCGGATCTCCTTGATGCCCCGAGGATCCAAGCCGTTCGTGGGCTCGTCGAGCAGCAAGAGCCGCGGCTTGCCCAGCAGGGCCCGGGCGATGCCCAAGCGCTGTTTCATGCCCAACGAGTAGCCGCTCACCCGCTCCCCGGCGCGCTCCCGTAGCCCCACGCGCTCCAGCGCCTCGTCGATGTCGGCCTCGGTGCCACGCCCGGCGTAGGCCGCGGCGATCCGCAGGTTGCTCCGGCCCGACAGCCACTCGTTGAACGTCGGCGTCTCCACGAGCGAGCCGATCTCCGCCCGCTGGCGCACCGGGTCGCGTTCACCGAACACCTCCACCAGCCCCGCGTCGCGCTGGATCAGCCCGAGGATGGCCCGGATGGCGGTGGTCTTTCCTGCCCCGTTGGGGCCGAGAAAACCGTAGAGGTCGCCCTGCTCCACGCGCAGGTCGAGGTCGTGCACGGCCGCACGGCTGCCGTACCGGCGCACCAGGCCAGAGACGACGAGCGCAGGAACTTCACTTGTCACCACGCGGATCACCGTGTAGACAGCGGCCCTCGCTAACCCGGGTGTGGTCATGTTCACGATGTTCTCGATGTTTGCGTGTCTAGATCCCCAGCAGATCGACGACGACACCAGCTTGTGGGACGACAACGGCGACGGAACCGGTGAGGGCGCGTCGATCTACGACGTCCGCAGCGGCGAGATCGGCGACGGCGACTCGGTCACCCTGACCGGCGTCCTGGTGTCGTCGCCGCCCACCCGCGTCGACGCCGAGTCGGGCCGCTCCGACGGTTTCTTCATCCAGGACCCCAAGGGGGGCGAGAACAGCGGCCTCTACGTGTGGGCGCAGACGGGGTTCGGCAGCGAGCTCACCGTGGCGGTGGGCGACGAACTCACCATCTCGGGGCAGGTGAGCGAATACTACGACTGGACGGAGCTGGTGGTGGGCGACGTGGGCGCGCTCGACGTGACCGGCAGCGGGACCCTCCCCGACCCGGTGGACCTGGGCGAGGGCGGGGACGTCGACTGGAACGCCTACGAGTCCGTGCCGGTGACGCTCTCGTCGCAGACCGTGGAGTCGGTCAACACCTACAGCACCGGCTGGCTCAGCGGCGGCGCCTGGCTCGACGACGGTTTCGTGTACAACGACTACGACTGCCGCGGCAGCTTCGAGCGCGTCACCGGCATCGTGTTCTACCAGTACGAGGCCTGGTCGGTGAACAACCGCACCGAGGCCGAGCTCGAGGGCTACGTGGAGCCCGGGCAGGTCGACACCACCATCGCGGAAATCCGTCGCGACGCCGTGTGCGGCAAGGTGCGGGTCGAGAACGCAGTGGCGACCTCGCCCAGCTGGGGCGAGGACGATGGCGAGACCAGCGTTTTCATCCAGGACGAGGGTGGCGGCGACTACTCGGGCATCGTGGTGTTCATCCCCAGCACCTTCGTCGACATCCAACCCGGAGACGTGGTGACGGTGATCGGCGACGTGTCCGACTACTACGGGCTGGCCGAGATCTACGTGGGCGACGAGAGCGGCTACGGCGTGACGATGGGCGCCGGCACGCCGGTGGTCACCGAGATTACCGAGACCCCGTCGGATTGGGAGCCCTACGAGTCGGCGCTGGTGCGGTTGACGGATCTCACGGCGGTGACCGACATGGAGTACGGCTCGGTGCTCACCGACAAGGGCGTGTACATCGACAACCTCTTTTACGACTTCGACGGCGAGAAGGACAGCGTTTTCGAGAGCGTCACCGGGCCGCTGTACTACACGAGCTACGACGACATCCCCAACTGGCTGGTCGAGCCCCGCGGGGCCGACGACATCAGCTACGGAGAGTGAGATGGCCGTTTCTCGGCGCCAGGTGATCGTGGGTGCCTCCGCCTTGGCGGGGGCCAAAGCTTGCGCGCCCGAGAGCGGCGACAGTGCCGCGCCGGAAGCGGTCGCCCGGATCGACCACGTCGTCTTCGTGATGATGGAGAACCGCTCCTTCGACCACTTCCTCGGGGCCATGAAGCTCTTGGAGGCGAGGCAGTTCGAGGGTCTCACCGCCGACATGGGCAACCCCGACGCCGACGGGAACGCGGTGCTGGTGTACCGCAACGACACCGACTGCCAGGACCCCGACCCTCACCACGGCTGGAGCTCCGCGCACGACCAGTTCAACGAGGGCGCCAACGACGGTTTCGTGCTCGACTACGGCGGCCCCGGGGTGATGCAGTACATGACGCGGGACGACCTGCCGATCACGTGGGCCCTGGCCGACAGCTTCGCGGTGTGCGACCAGTACTTCTGCTCGGTGATGGGCCCCACCTGGCCCAACCGCTTTTACGGCCACTGCGGCACCTCGCTGGGCATGAGGAGCAACGACTTCCCCAAGGGAGGCGCCTACGAGATCCCGCACGTCTGGGCGAAGCTGGCCGAGGCCGGCGTCTCTCACCAGTACTACTTCTCCGACCTCCCCTTCGCCGTGCTCATGGAGGGCGCCCTCGACCCCGAGAACCTTCGCTACTTCGAAGACTTCGTCCGCGACGCCGAGCTCGACCGCCTCCCGGCGGTGAGCTGGGTGGACCCCGGCTTCGCCTTCAACGACGACCACCCGCCCCACCACGTCGCGATGGGACAGGAGTTCTTGGCCGCCGTCTACAAGGCGCTAGCGAATTCCCCGGCGTGGAAACGTTGTTTGCTCGTGATCACCTATGACGAACACGGCGGCTTCTACGACCACGTGCCCCCGCCCACCACCGACGACGACTACGTGGCCGACGGTTTCGACCAGCTTGGCTTCCGGGTGCCCACGCTGGCCATCGGACCCTGGGTGAAGCAGGGGGCGGTGTCGACGGTGTTCGACCACAGCAGTTGGCTGAAGTACGTCTGCGACACCCACGGGATCGAGCCGTGGACCAAGCGCATCGCTGCGGCCAACTCCATCGCCGAGGTGATCGACACCGCGCGCATGGCGCGGAACGAGCCGATCGAACCCCCGGCCATGCCGGCATTCGACTACGACGACCAGAGCGTCCCCGACGCCTGCTACGGCCAGGGCGTCTTCGGGCCCCCGCCCCCCGAAGACGGCGGCGCGACCGACACCGCCACCCCCGCGCGGCCACAACCTCGCCACACCTCGCCGGTGGGCGTCACCGAGCCCTGGCACGAGGTGTTCGCGGCGGTGTACCGCGACGAGAACCGCGTGCAGGAGTGGTCGCGCTTGCGCGCGTGGAGCGCGGACTACGTCCGCAACCGCCCCGTCGACCCCTTTCGACGGCGCTAGATGGCCCGCGGGCCCCGCCGCATCCGCTCCAGGGCGTCCTCGGCCCGGGCGGCGTCGGGGTGCCCCTTGTCGCGGGCCGCGCGCTCGAAGCTGTCGATCGCCTCGTCACGACGACCGGTGACGCGTAACAAGACGCCGAGGTGGTAGTGGGCCGACGTGTCCCCTGGGTTCATCGCCAGCGCCTCGCGGTACTTCCCCTCGGCCAGATCCACCTCCCCGCGCTGGAACAACTCCACGCCCTCCGCCACGCGTTCAGCCGACTCGTGGATGAGCTGCACCTCCAGGAACGCCTTGAGCCCCAGGTTGACGATCAGCACCTGGATGGGCCCGGTGAGCAGGAGCGCGAGACCGTTCGCGGCGAGCAGCGAAGTCATGGGGATGTCGGGCAACAGCGGCTTGCCGCGCCACGAGAACCGCACCTTCGTGAAGCGGGCCTGGTCGGCCAACTTGCGCAGGCGTTCGCGCAACTCGTGAAACGATCGTTCGATGGCCTTCGGGTCGAACTCCCAGGTGAAACGGTCGTCAGCCATCTGGTCCTGTATCCCCCTCAGAACTCGGTGACGGTCACCACGCACTCGCTGGTGTCGGCGCTCGCCCAGCCCGCGTAAAGCGCCGTCAGCTCGCCGCTGTCGGGGCAGGTGGCGGTGACGGCGGGGCAGAAGCTACCGCACTCCGCCGTGTCATTTCCTGCCACGGCGTCGTAACCCAGGCAGGCGTTGTCGCTGCCCTCGCACACCCGGAGCACGGGGTCGCCGAGGCAGGCGCCGAGGCAGGCCGGGTCGCAGCTCAACTCCACCGTGGCCCCCGGTGTGCACGCGTGGTTGCCTTCCACCTGCCAGCCACAGTCCCGCCACTCGCCGTAGGCGTCGCCGGTGCAGGGGTCGGTGACGGCGGGGAGGCTCTCGCGATCCACCACGCTCACCGGCACCTCGGCGACGTTGTTGTCGTAGTTCGACTCCGCGATGGCCCGCTCGGCGTTGACCGTGACGCGCAGCGTGTAGTCGCCGGCCGCCAGCTCGGTCACGTCGACCCACTGGCAGTCCAGGTAGGAGCCGTAGGTGTCGGCCCACCCCATCGAGATGCCCTGGAAGTCGCAGGTGTACCGGGGGATGCCACCGCCGCCGTAGTCGTCGGTGTCCATCATGCAAAACGCCTGCTTCCGCCCCTCCAAGAGCACCGTCCCGCTGCTGTCGAACAGCTCGTAGCTGGCGAAACTCGCGAAGTGGCTGTGCTCGTGGCACTCGGAGTACTCGAACTCGGGGAAGTCGCGCACGTCGCCGAAGTACGCGTCCGCGGTGCCGCTGTTGGGCACGGTGGTGGTGAAGCGGAGCAGCCGCCGTTTCCCGGTGGCGTCGACGCAGGCCTCTTGCACGGCGCAGTGGTCCTCCGCGAACTCCACGTCCTGCACGTCGACGGAGCGCCCCATCCGGGCCAGGTCGATGCTCAGGTCCGGCAGCGGGCACTCGCCCTGGTCGTCGAGGACAACGCACTCGGGGGCGGCGTCGGGCGCGCAGCACGGCGTGCAGCAGCCGTTGCCCTCGCCGCAGTCGCTCTCCCCCTCCACGCAGGCGTCGCCGACGCCAAGGCCGGTGTCGCCGCTGTCCGCCGTGTCGCCGCTGTCCGCCGTGTCGCCGCTGTCGCCGCTGTCGGCGGTATCCCCACTGTCGACGCTGTCCGCAGGCGAGTACGAGACGTCGAGGTCCACCGCGGGCGGGTCGGCCACGACCGTCGGCTCGGCGGTGCAGCCAATCAGGAGAGAAAACAGCAAGCCGGGCCTCGGGGCGCCGCGTAGTTTAGTCTCCCAGGGACCCGCCCGATGCTCCTGTCCTTCGTTGTCACCTCCGCCCTCGCCGCCCCCGCGCCGTGGTCGAGCTTCGCCCGCGACGAGGGCGTCGGCTGGAGTGCCCGTTTCGACCCCGTCACCGGCATGCCCACCCGCGCCTCGGGCCCGCCGATCCCCCTCGGCCCCGACGTTCCCCGCGCGTTGGATCTCTTCGTGGCCCGGAACCCTGCGCTCTTCGGCCACGCCGACCTCCGGCGGCAGTCGGCGAAGTACCTGGCCCGCAACGACACCTGGTACGTCGACTACCAGCAGTGGGTGGGCGACGCGCCGGTGTGGAGGGCCGGCGCGACCTTCCGGGTTCGCAACGGCAAGATCGTCCTGCTGGGCTCCACCACCCACCCCGCCGCCCGCCCGGTCGCCCACCCCGGGGCCGCGGATCTGCTCGTCCCCGTCCTGAGCGACGGCGCCTACCGCTACCGTGCCGCCCGCGTGGTCCGCAGCACCACCACCTCGCCGCCGGGACGCTGGACGCGGCTCGTCGCCACCGACGACGGCACGGAACTGCACGCGGAAAACGCCGTACGCTTCCTCGACGGCACGCTCTACGGCACCCACGACGTGCGCACGGTCGACAGCGGCTTTGATACCTCGCCGCTGCCCGGCGCGATGCTCGAGGGCAGCGGGGGAAGCAGCGGCGCCGCCGCACTCGACGGCAGTTTCTCGGTGAGCGACGCCGAGTCCTGGACGGCGGTGCTGGAGAGCGACTACGTGCGGGTGACCAACGAAGCCGGCGACGAGGGTTTCCTCGTGCTCGACGCGGGCAGCGCGACCTTCACCGACGCCGACGCCACGCAGGCCGAGATCGACAGCTACGTGTTCCTTCACCGGGTCCGCGACTGGGGCCAGCAGTTCGCGCCGGGCCTCGCTTTCCTCGACGACCAGGTGCGGTCGAAAGTGAACGTGTCCGTCACTTGCTTCGCGTTCTGGGACGGCGCGGTGAACCTCGGCATCGAGGGCGAGGGTTGCAACAACGCCGGCCGCATCGCTGACAGCAACTACCACGAGTGGGGCCACGGCCTGCACGAGGCAAGTGTGCTCAGCGGCAGCGTGGATCCCACCGTCGGCGAGGGTTTTTCGGACCTCGTCGCCGCGATGCAGACCCTGGATCCCCAGGTCGCACCGAACTTCTACGACGACGGCCGCCCTACCCGCGAGTTGACGGTGCTGCGCGTGTACCCCACCGACATCCGGAACAACATCTACCAGGACGGCCTCATCTACTCGGGCGCCGCCTGGGATCTCCTCGGCGCCCTCCAGGTGCTCCAAGGCGAGTCGACGACCGAAAAGGGCGTGGCATGGTCGACGTCGTCGCAGTTGCTGGTCGATGCCATCGCCGGCGGCCCGGGGCTCACCACGGTCTACGACGAGTACGTGCTCGCCGACGACGACGACGCGGACCTGTCCAACGGCACGCCGCACCTGTGCTTGATCGTCGACGCCTTCGGCACCCACGGTCTCGGGCCCAAGAACGAGCCGTTCCCGGCCACCATCGACCACCTGCCCCTGGAGAACCAGCAGGCCGGCTCGCCGGTTCCGCTGAGCGCGACGGTGGCCAGCCGGGCGCCCGGTTGTCTCTCGATCGACGTGGCCTCGGTCTCGGTCGGCTGGTCGACCGACGGCGTGGCGTGGGACACGGCGGAGCTCTCCCTGGCCGACGGCCTGGCCTCGGGCGAACTACCCGCTTTCGCGGCGGGCAGCGTCGTCGAGTATTTCATCGAGGCCACGTCCGCCGACGGGCTCACCGAGCGGCTGCCCACGGTAGGCGCGCACACGTTCTTCGTCGGCGACCTGTACCCGCAATGGTGCGAAGACTTCGGCGGCGGCGAGGGGGGGTTCGAGCACGACGCGCTGGCGGGCACGGGCGCCGCCTCGGACGACTGGGCCTTCGGCAGGCCGCAAGGCATGAGCGGCGACCCCGGTGCCGCCTACACGGGCGACGACGCCTGGGGCAACGACTTCGAGCTCGACGGCGCATACCCCTACGACGTCGTGAACCGCCTCTACGCCCCGGCGTTGCCGGTTTCGCCCGGAGTGCCGCTGGTTCTCCAGTACCGCCGCTGGCTCACCCTCGACGAGAACCTGGGTGACACCGCCACGGTGTACGCCAACGACGAGGTGATCTGGACCGGCAACGACAGCGTCGACGACGGTTGGGTGCTGCACACCCTGGTCTTCACGCCCGCGGGCGACACGCTGGAACTGAGTTGGGAACTCGCGGCCGACGGCATCGACTCCGCCGGCGGCTGGACGGTCGACGACGTGTGCGTGTACGCCACCGAGACCCCGGTGGTCGACACCGGCGACACCGGCGACACCGGCGACTCGGGAGGTGCGGTCGACACCGGCGACTCGGCGTCGCCGGGCGACAGCGCCCCCGCGGGCGACACCGGCACCCGTGGCCCCGACGAGCCCTGCGGCTGCGAGGGCGCGGGGCTCGTGCCGCTGGCGGTGCTACTGGGGCTGCGTCGCCGCGCGCGGTGACCGGCGGGACCGTCCCGTGTTGTCCCCGTACGAACGCGTGCTGCCCCCATCCGGCTTCGCCACCTTCCCCCGCAAGCGGGGGAAGGCAAGGATGAAGGCGCCTTACCGTGTGCTCGCGGGGGGAACCTCCCCTCCCCCTCCTCCCCTGCTTGCGGGGGAGGCCGGGAGGGGGCAGCGGGGAACCCCCCCGGGGTCAAGAGGGAACCCCTAGTTGCAGATCTGGGCGCCCCACTTGTCGATGTCGTCGCCGTCGTCGCAGTCCTCGAACTCGCCGGACGTCGTCCCAGCGATGCGGACGTCGATGTCGTAGAGCGGCGTCGGCACGCCGGTGAGCTGGATGAAGTCCGCCTCCGTCATCATGCCCGGCTCGACAATCCCGGACCAGGTGGCCTCGCCGAGCAGCGTGTAGCCACTGTCGCCGACGCCCCAGAACTCGATCTCGAGCCGCTCGGACACGTCGTAGTAGCCGTTGTTGGCCACCGAGTACCACAACCACACGTTGCCGGCGGCGCACTCCACGTCACAGACGTCGCGGATGACCGGGTACAGGCTGTTGACGATCTCCACGCTGGCGCCCGCGCGGAAGTTGTTCTCGCCCTTCCAGTTGGGCTCGGCACCCACCGGCATCTGGCTGTTGTCTTCCACGTTGGTGAGGCTGTAGTCGGACTGGTGCCACACCGGCCGCGCCTGCGTGAAGCCGGCGGAATCGGTGAGCACGCGGATCTTGCCCGCGCTGTCGTAGGTGACGATGTCGGCGTCACCGTCGCCGTCCACGTCGACGATCGGCACCGGGCCCGCGCAGGTGGTGTTGTTCATGGAGTACGACGCGAGCGTGTCGCCCGTGGCGCCGTCGAGGATCATCAACCCACCGGGGCCCTGCCAGACCACCTCCCAGGCACCGTTGCCGTCGAGGTCGTAGGCCGAGGCGCCACCACGACCGCTGCCACTGCCAATCCCCGAAGCCGTGAACATCTCGTCGCCGTCACGGTCGAGGGCGTAGAGTTTCGTCGAGGTGGGAATCACGACGTCGGGGTACTCGTCGCCGTCGATGTCGGCGATGACCGGCGTACTGGCGAGGGCGCCACCGAGGTCGTAGCTCCAGATCTCGTTGCCGGTGCTGTCGAACGCGTACACGCCGTAGTTGCCCACCGACACGATCTCCGGGCTGCCGTCGCGGTCGAGGTCGGCCACGGCCACGGTGCCGTCGGTGCCACCGTTCTCCCAGACGGTGTTGCCGTCGGGGTCGTAGGCGGCGTTGCCCACGATGACTTCCCAGATGCCGTCGTCGTCGAGGTCGGCCGCCACCGAGTGGCCATAGGAGTTCCCCACGCCCAGGCCGTCACCCTCGGCGCCGTTGCCGCGGAGAGCGCCCGTCGTGCCCTTGACGATCTTGCTGCCGAGGTACGCCTCGGGCTCGCCGTCGGCGTCGAGATCCGCCATGCCCAGGGCGCCGCAGCTACCCTTGTTCTTGCCCGACGAAGACGGGCCGGTCCACAACACGGCGCCGCCGTCGCCCTCCAGCGCGATCATCGAGTAGTTCATGTCGGTGATGACGTTGGGGAAGCCGTCGCCGTCGATGTCGCCGATCGCGGACAGCAAGTTCGTGGTGTTGCTGAGCGCCTTGCTCCAGTTCGTGTCGCCGTCGTCGCCCGCGATCGACCACAGGTTCGCCGAGGTGTCGATCACCACGATGTCGGGAATGTCGAGGTCGTCGACGTCGCCGTCGCCGTCGTCGTCGTTGAGCTGCCCAACCACCGGCGGGCTGTAGGTGCCGCTGCCCACCTGCTTCTCCCAGAGGACCTCGAGGTTCCAGTCGGGCTGGCGAGGGCCGCCCTCGCAGTCGGCGTCCTGGACCACCACGTCGGCGGCGAAGGACTGCTCGTCGCAGTAGTCGGAGATGATCGCCCCGCCGCCGGTGTCGTCGTCGACGTCGGTGTCGTCGTCGTCGATCGGAGGCTCCCAGCCTTCGCCGGAGTCGAACTCGGAGACCGCCGCGTCTTTGGAGGTAAGCTCGTTTTCGGAGCCACAGGCCACCAGCGCGAGGGTGACGAGGGTGGAGAGAGTGAGACGGGTCATGATGGCTCCTGAGGAAGACGGGCTAGCGCGTGAGTATCGCACAGATGCTGCGATACCACAACGTCTCGAGGTGACGATCTGTG
>CAYHRZ010000130.1:0-10997 GCA_964359125.1 uncultured Klebsiella sp.
CTGATCGGCGAGGCCTACGGGGCGGCGTTCCTCCCGCCGCAGCCCCGCCGCTACAAGTCGACCGCCAAGAACGCGCAGGAAGCGCACGAGGCCATCCGGCCCGCGGGCACGAGCTTCCGCAGCATCGACGAGGCCAGGCGCGAACTCGATGCCGACGGGGCGCGGCTGTACGAGTTGGTGTGGAAGCGCACCGTGGCCTGCCAGATGGCCGACGCCAGCGGCCAGGGCGTCACCGTGCGGGTGGCGGTGAGCGACGCGACCTTCGTCGCCACCGGTCGCACGATCGACTTCCCCGGGTACCGGCGCGCCTACGTCGAAGGCTCCGACGACCCCGAGGCCGAGTTGGCAGACCAGGAGCGGATCCTCCCCGCCGTCCGCCAGGGCGACGTGGTCAACACGCGCGAGATGCTGGCGAAGGGACACACCACCCAGCCCCCCGCGCGCCTAACGGAGGCCACGCTGATCAAGGAGTTGGAGCGCCTCGGCATCGGCCGACCGAGCACCTACGCCGACATCATCAGGAAGATCAACGACCGGGGGTATGCCTTCCAGCGGGGCACGGCGCTGGTGCCAACACACGTGGCGTTCTTGCTCACGGGCTTCTTGGAGTCGCAACTCGCCGAGTTGGCAGCCTACGACTTCACGGCCAAGCTCGAGGAGGACTTGGACCTCATTTCTCTGGGGAAGGCGCGTCGGACGACCATCCTCGGCGGGTTCTACAACGGCAGCCGCGGGCTCCGCGAGCGCCTCGACGCCTCGCTGGCGTCGCGCGACGACGGGTTCTACCGCTTGCCCCTGGCCGGCGAGACCACCGGACGCTTCCACGTGCGGGTGGGCCAGTACGGGGCCTACGTCACCGACGAGGGCGGGCGAACCGCCAACATCCCCGGCGACGTCGCCCCCGACGAGGTGACCGAGGCCTGGGCCGAGACGGCCCTGCAAACCAAGGCCGACGGCCCGCGCAGCCTCGGCAACGCCCCCGACGGCACGGTGGTGTCGTTGTTCAACGGCCGCTTTGGCCCCTACGTGCAACTCGGCGAGGCCAGCGGCAAGGAAAAGCCCCGCCGTTCGTCGTTGCCGGAGGGCATCACCCCCGCCAACGTGACCCTCGAGCAGGCCCTGGGGCTCCTGGCGCTGCCCCGGGTGCTGGGCACGGCCCCCAACGGCGAGGAGGTCACGGCGAACATCGGGCGCTTCGGACAGTACGTGAAGCGCGGCGACCAGTCGCGATCGCTGGCGAAGGGACAGGGCGTCTTGTCGATCACGCTCGCCGAGGCGCTGGTGCTGTTCGACACGTCCACCGGGCGGGTGAGCGCGCGCGCCAAGCCCGAGTCGATGCGCGAGTTGGGGACGGATCCCGCGACCGGCAAGCTGGTCAAGCTCATGGCGGGGCGGTTCGGCCCCTACGTGACCGACGGCGAGACCAACGCGACGCTCCCGAAGGGCACGCCGCCCGAGGCCCTCGCCCTCGACGCCGCCGCCGAGTTGCTCGCGCGCAAGCGAGAGGCCGGGCCCTCTCCCCGCCGGGGCCGCTTCGCCAAGAACGCGGCGGGGGCCAAGGGCGCGGGGGCCAAGGCCGCAGCGGCGTCCAAGAAGCCGACCAACGGCAAGAAGGCCGCGGCAACCAAGGGTCCGGCCGTCGGCAAGAAGGCGGCGGCAGGCGGGAAGCAGGCCGCGGGCACGAAGAAGCCCGGCGGCACGAAGAAGGCCGGCGGTACGAAGAAGGCCGGCGGCGCGAAGAAGGCGGCCGCCTCCGAGGCCGAGGCGTAGCCCACCCGGCGCCGCCCGCCCCGCCCCCACGTGCGCGCCGTCCTCACGATGCTGGCGTCGACCGCGTGCTTCGCGCTGATGTCGACCTGCGTGGCGGCGGCCCACGCCGGCGAGCCGGGGCTCGACACCCTGGTGTCGAGCGCGGTGCGGTCGGTCGTCAACCTCGCGGTGCTGGTCGCCTTTGCCCGGGGCAATGTCAACCAACTCCTCGGCGACCGCCGGCCGGCGCTGGTGCTCCGTGGCCTGGCGGGTGCCGCCGCCTTGCTCACCTACTTCGCGGCCCTGACCCGCATCGGCGCGGGGGAGGCCGCGTTCCTCAACCAGACGTCGGGGGCCTGGGTCGCCGCGATGGCGCCCTGGCTGCTCGGCGAGCGGACGGCGGTCGGCGTGTGGGTCGCCGTCGCGGCCAGCGCGGTGGGCACGGCGATGCTGGGCTGGCCTCGCGATGCCCTCGCGCCGGGCCTGGACGTGTTCGCGGCCGACGACGGCGCGGGGCGGCTCCTGGGTCTGGTTTCCGGCCTCGCGGCGGCGGTGGCGTACCTCAGCATCCGCCGGGCATCGGCGAGCAACGGGCCCGCGGTGATCGTGTTCTACTTCACCGCCATGTCGACGCTCGCGTGCGGCGTATGGGCGGCGATCGACCCGGTGGCGTGGCCCACGCGGGCCGTCACCTGGGGGTGCCTGGTGGGCGCTGGCCTCTTCGCCACCCTCGGCCAACTCTGGATGACCCGGGCCTACCAGGTCGGACCGGTGGCGCCGGTCGCGGCAACGTCGGCAGCGACACCCCTGTTGACGGTGGTCTTGGCGGCGATCCTGCTGGGACAGGCCCCCGACGGGCTGGCGATGGGTGGCATGGCGGTGCTGTGCGTCTCCAGCGTGGCGCTGCCCCTGGTGCTTGCACGTTCCCCCCTGCGCTGACGCGCGGCCCCGCGCCCTGGCGGTCCGGTTAGGGCGAGGAGGTGGCACGAGCAGGCGACCGGGTGGGCCCCTTCGAACTCCAGGAGGTGGTGGCGGTGCGCCCACGGGCCACGCTCTGGCGGGCCACGCGGGCGGAGGCCGGTGGCCGGGGCCCGCGCGAGGTGGTGCTGCGCGTGGCCCACGACCCGGCCGACAGCGAGGCGCTGGCGGAGCTGCGGCAGGAGTACGACGCCCTCCGGGCGGTCGACGACCCCCGCGTCCGCAAGACCTTCGGCCTCTACGCGGGCCACGGCGCGCTGGCGATGGAGTACATCGACGGCGTGAGCCTCGCCTGGGTGCTGAAGCAGGTGGCGGATCGCGCGTTGGAACTGGACCTCTCCACCCGCGTCGACCTCCTCGTCGAGGTGGCCAACGCGCTGCGCGTCACCCACGACGCGGGGGTCGTCCACGGGCGCATCTGTGCCGACACCGTCCGCCTGCGTCGCGACGGGAACGTGGTGATCACCGACTTCGCCCTGCCGCTGGACCGGCTCGTGGCGGTGCCGCCGGAGGTGGCTTCGGGCGGCGCAGCGACGGTCGCGACGGACCAGTGGTTGTTTGGCGCGCTGGCGTGCCAGGTCCTGACCGGCGAGCCGCTGCTCGGTGGCGAGCCCGGGGCGCCCGCGGACGGGCGCCGCGACGCCGCGCCCTGGGTGGCGCGGGTGGAGGCCGCGTCGCCGCGGCTGGGCAAGCTGGTGGCCAAGGCGCTCGCCCGCGACCCCCGTGCCCGTTTCGGCAGCGAGGGCCTGATCGTGAAGGAGCTCCTGGCCGCCCTCCGGGAGTGCGCCGACCCGCCCCGCCGCGACCTGGTCGCCCGCAAGGCACACCTTCGCCGGCCGCGGTTCGAGACCGGCGTGGCGCCGCGCCCGCCCTCCCTGGCCGCGCGGCCCGACGCGCCCCGCCCGCCGTCCGGCCCGGTGGCCGCGCCCTGGAACCCGCGCGCGGTGTCGTTCGAGCAGTCCCACGACCTGGTGGACGCGGTGGTCGACGACGACGCCGTCACCACGCCCGCTGCGCCCCCCGTGGTCGAGGCGGAACCGCCCTCGGAGGAGCCGGAAGTCCCGGCGCCGCCGCGGATGGTGCCCGACTGGGTGGCGGCCTGGGCGCTGGTGATGCTGCTGGCGGTGGGACTGTGGGCCATCGTCACGCGGATATTCTAGTGTTCCGGGTCCTGGCCGTCCGGACGCCCACGCTGCCGCCGGCCACGCACACCAACTGCTACCGGCTGGGCAACACCGTCGTCGACCCCGCCTCGCCCTACCGGGACGAGCAGGAACGCCTCGCGGTTTTCGCGGCGGGTATCGACCGGATATTGCTCACCCACCACCACGTCGATCACGTGGGCGGCGTCGATGACTTACGACGGCGCACCGGCGCGCGGGTGGTGGCGCACCACGACGCCCGGGTCGGGTTCCCGGTCGACGAACGGGTGGGGGACGGTCACGAGCTCGACACCGGCGACGGGGTCTTGGTGGCGCTCCACACCCCGGGTCACGCCGACGGTCACCTCGCGTTCCAACTCCAAGGGACCGGCGAGGTGATCTGCGGGGACCTCGTGGCGGGCGTGGGCACCATCGTGCTGGTTCCACCGGAGGGCGACCTCCAGGTGTACCTCGACAGCCTCGCGAGGGTCCGTGCGCTGGCGACGACCCTCCACCCCGCGCACGGCCCGCCTTGCCCGGCGTCGCTCGCCGACCAGTACACCGCGCACCGGCACATGCGGACGGGGCAGTTCTTACGCTCCTTGAAGGCGGGAAGTACCACGCCAGCGGCCGTGGCCGCGGACGTGTACGCGGGCATCCCCGGGGTCGACTTCGCCCTGGCCGCCATGCAGGTGCGAACCCACCTGGCCTGGATGGAGGCACGGGGCATGGCGGTCGAGCGGGATGGACAGTGGATCGCGACCTAGGCACTGCCTGGGTGGTCACCGGCACCGACACCGGCGTGGGCAAGACGGTGGTCACCGCCGCCGTCGCGGCTGCACTCCGCGCCCGGGGCATCGACGTCCGGGCGATCAAGCCGGTGGAGTCCGGGGTCACGCCGGGGGCAAACACCGATGCCCTGCTGCTGGGCCTCGCGGCCGGTCACCCCCCGCTCTGTTTCCGGAGTTTCGCCGAGCCCCTGTCGCCCCACCTGGCCGCCGAGCGGGCGGGGGTGATCGTCTCCCCCGCGGAACTGCTCGCCTGGGTGCTGGCCGAGCGGAGTGCCATGACCCTCGTCGAAGGTGCGGGCGGCTGGTCTGTCCCCCTGTGTCGCGACGAGGATCGGCTGTTCACCCTTGCTGACCTCGCTGTGGCGCTCTCGGCCGGGGTGGTCCTGGTGGCCCGGAACCGACTGGGCGTGCTCAACCACACCGCGCTCACCGTCGACGCGATCCGCGCCCGGGGCCTCGTGGTCGCCCGGCTGGTGGTCACCCCCGGGGAAGCGGGTCTCGCGGAGTCCCTCAACGTGGCGGAACTGTCGCGGATGTTCCCCGGGATTCCCGTCGTCGAGATCGGCGTGGTGGACCCCGCGTCGGTGGCGAGCCTAGTGCGCGCGGGGGAGGCGGTGATCGGCTCGCCCAGTGGGTGGCTCCTGACGCCATAAATGGCGCTTCCACGTTCGTTCGTGGCGATTCGGCGCGCCCGCGCCGACCGCTAGTAGTAGCTCCAGCTGTCGGTGTACGCGCTGAGCACCGTGTTCCCCGCCGTGTCGACGCCCTCGCTCACCCCGTAGTAGTAGCCGTAGTACCGGCCGTAGTAGCTGCTGCTCCAGCCGCCGTTGCCCCGCGCGGAGAGCGAGAGGCTGCGGTAGTAGTAGTAGTAGCTGTACATCGAGAAGGTGGGCCCGTCCCAGTAGGCGGACACCTGCGGCCCGGCGCGGACGGTGACGTACCCGGTGGCGTCTGCGGCCATGCTGCTGCAGCCAGCGCGAACGTCGCTCGCTGCGCTGTCGTAGGTCCAGGCAGCGTCGAAGCTGTAGTCGCAGCCGCGGCACCACCGGGTGTTCTCGCTGGCGACGAGGTCCCACACCACGTCGCAGTCGTTGGAGCTGTAGCGGCCGCCCTCGGAGTACACGGACCAGGATCCCTCGCCGGTGGCGCTGGGCGTGCCCGCCGTGTCTTCCGTGATCACCATGGTGACGTCACCGCGCAGGTGGTAGCCCCAGGAGCCACGCACCTCGACGTCGTCGGAGAGGGCGGTGACGGTGTCGACCCCGTCGGTGGCCTCCGCCTGGCAGTTCCAAACCTCGCCGACGGTGGTGAATTCGGCGTCGACGGTGTCGTTGAGGCCCACGTCGGTGGCCTCCACGCCGTCCCGGAGCCAACGGTAGCTCAGCGTGGGATCCTCCCCGTCCTCGTCGCTGGCCCGTGCGCTGCAGCTGAGGTCCTCGCCGTCGGTGGGATCGCTGGGCGACACGCTCACGCTCGTGATCTCCGGCGGCGTGTTGGTGACGGTGACGCTGGCCTCCACGGTGAGCACGTCGGAGAGGCCGTCGGTGACGGTCACCACCGCGCGAAACACCTCGCCGCCGTCGACGTAGATGCCGTCGATCGTGGTGTAGTTCTCCCAGCTCAGGTTCTTGGCGCCGTCCTGGTACCACGTGATCACTTGCGTGAGGCTGTCGCCGTTGGCGTCGGTGGCGGGCGTGTCGAACACCAGCGTGAGGGTGTCGCCGCCGTTGGGTGCGGCAGGGTCGATGTGGATCGTCGGCGCCACCGGCGGCTCGTTGGCGATGGTCACGGTCGACGAGCCCGGCGCCCCTTCGAGCAGCCCGTCCGTGGGGAACACCTCGACCGTCCAGGTTTGCCCGTCGGCGGTGACGTCGGCGCTCACGGTGGCGTCGTCGAGCGAGGGGTCGGCGGTGCCGTCGACGCTCCAGGCGTAGCGGTACTGCACCACGTCGCCGTCGGGGTCGACCGAGGGCGTCACGACGGTGACGGTGAGGTCCGAGAGGTCGTTGGGCGACGTCGGCGTGATGGCGACCACCGGTGCGCCCGGGGCGGAGTTGGCGGGGGGACCGGAGTCGTCGGTGTCGCCGCTGTCGGTGGACGGCGTGTTGTCGTCCTTGGCCTGGGTGTCGTCGGTGGGCGCTGGGGGGCAGGCCAGCAGCAGGGTGAGGGCGATCATGCGGATGCTTTACACGACGATTTGGGCGGTGTCGACCGCGAGTCAGGGGTGGGCGAGGCCGCCGCCGAGGTCGAAGCCGAAGCTCAGGCCGAGGAAGGACTCGGGGGCGCCGTCGAGCTTGCCGGTGTCGTCGGGCCCGTGTCGCACCGCGGCCGCCACCCTGAGGCGCGCGTGCTTGGTCGGCACCGCGACGCCGAGCTGGGCGCCCACGGCGGGTTGCCAAGCGAACTCCTGGGCGAGCTGGAGGTCCGCGGCAAGGTAGGGGGCAACGGTCCAGGGGCCGAAGACCTCGCCGCCGACTTGCACCGCCAAGGGCGCGCTGTCGCGAGCGTCGTGCAGGAGAACACGACCGCCGGCGTAGACGCGCGCCGGGCCAACGTCGCGCCCGGCCAGCAGCCGCAGCCACTCGCGGCTGTACTGGCTCCCCGAGCCGGGTAGGGCGCCGTCGTCGCGCACCCCGTCCGCGAAGTGGGCGCTGACGTGGGCCCACTCAAGGCGGGCCGACCAGGGGCCGCGGCGCGCCGACAGGGGGAAGGCGAAGAGGCCGTCGAAGGTCTCGAGGTCGAAAGTCAGGGCCCCGTCGGGGTCGAAGCCCATGAAGCCACCCGCCTCGACGCCGAGTTGGAGGTCGACGGCGGGCGACGTGTAGGCCACCACGGGGAAACTCGCGCCGAGGGTGGCGTCGATGCCGAAGCCGTCGTCCCACCGCAGCGTGACAACCGAGAGCGGCGACCGGGTGTCCGCCACCGGCAGCGCGAAGAGGCCCAGGGCGGGCAAGAGCGAAAACGGCGACACCGCCTAGAAACCGGCGCGTTTCAGGGCGCGATCCGTGGTCAGGAGGTACGGTCGCGCCGCGTCGAGTAGGGGCGAGAGGCCCACCGCGTAGCCGCCGGGCAGCGGCCAGCGCTCCAGGTCGCCGGTGGCGGCGAGGTCGACCGGCGGCCCGTGGCTGGCCACCACGGTCTTGCCGTGCGTCACCTCGACGGACACGGCGCCGGGGAGGCACGCCAGCACCTCTGCCAGCCCGGGGAGCAGCGCGACGGCGTCGGCCCGGCCCTCGGCGACCGCCGCCCGCTCCAGGAATCGCAATGCGACCAGGTTTGCCGTCGCCCGGTGGCGCTCCCGGCCCCGCGCGGCGGCCGAGTCCAGGATCGCGTAGAGCTCCCGGAGCTTGAACGGCTTGAGCACGAAGTCCATCGCCCCTAGCCGCAGCGCGTCGATGGCGGTGTCCACCGAGGGGTAGCCGGTCATCACGACCGCGGGCACGGCGGGCACTCGCTGGTTGGCGTACGCGACGATGCCGAGGCCGCTGTCGTCGGCGAGCTTGAGGTCGGTGAGGAGCACGTCGTACGCGCTCGCGCCGAGCAACGCCCGCGCCTCGCGACCCGAGCGCGCGACGTCGACGTCGACGCCACGGCCGCGGAGGTACTCGGACAGCAACTCGTGAATGCTCGACTCGTCGTCCACCACGAGCGCCCGGATCGCCATCGCTTCTGCCTCGCTCGCATGGTATTGCAGCGGTCGGGAGTTGGCATGGCGCGGATCGAGCGACTTGACCACGGACTCAGCGGCCGACTCGACGAGCTGGAACAGAAGATGTTCGTGCTCAAGATCAACTACGAGAAGTACTTCACCGGCATCGAACGGGTTGAACCCTACCGCGACCGCGAGGAAATCCGGCGCATCCTGCGCGATCTCGCCGAGGAGGGCATCAAGAACGCCACCCAGCGGTTCAAGTTCCAGGGGCTCAAGGCCCGGTTCCAGTCCTTCGAGTTGTACTGGACGCGCAACCTCAACATGATGGAACGCGGCGTCCACCCCAAGATGCGCTTCCGGGCGGATCAGAAGGCGGCGGCGAAGGTGGCCGAGCCCTCGAAGGAGGCGGCGCTGTCCGCCGAGCAGGAGCGCGTGCTCCACGAACGGCAGGCGCAGATGGAGCGCGAAGAGCGAGCCTTCAAGCTTGTCTACGAGAAGTACGTGGAGGCGAGGGGCCGGTGCGGGCAG
Organism: uncultured Klebsiella sp.; assembly: GCA_964359125.1. GTDB lineage: Bacteria > Myxococcota_A > UBA796 > UBA796 > SXON01 > SXON01. The sequence continues at coordinate 8,841 of CAYHRZ010000130.1, forward strand.
TCCACCGAGATCGGTTTCGACGCGGTCCGGGAGGCACTCCGGAAGCAGGTGCGCCAGATCAAGAGCACCTACAACGTGGAGACGGTGAAGTTCCGGGTGGTGATCGAGGAGGGCAAGGCCAAGGTCAAGGCGGTGCCGCAGGGCTAGCGGGCGACGCGCCGTGGGGTGATCCTAGATATGCGGCGGCCGTGCTCCCCCTCTTCCTGCTGTCCACGGCCCTGGCCGACGAGGGCGCCCTCGCCGTGACCCCCTTTGGTATTGCCCTCTTCGCGTGGGGCCACCCGGTGCGGGGCACCACCTACGCCACGACGCAGGTCGCCGGGATTGGCGGCGCGGTGGTCGGCAGCATGATGGCTGAGGACGCCGCTGCGGCGGGCAGCGACGACGGCGTCACCACGGGGCAGCTCGTGGCCGGCGTCGGCGTGGCGGTCGCCACCGCGTCGTACCTTGCGTCGCTGGTCGACGGCTCCCGGGTCGCGGAGTTGCGTGCCGCGGGGGTGGCCCGCCGGGAGGCGGTGATGCAGTTCGACGCGGCGATGCTCGCGAGCAGCGCGGCAGCGGCGAGGCCGAGCGAGGCCGCGAGGTGAACGACCACCGCCTCTTCGAGCGGAGTGGGCTTTTTCACGGGCTGTCCGACGTGGATCGCGACGAGGCCTACAACGCCTTCCGCGCCGCCGAGATGGGCCCCGGTGAGGAGCTGCTCGTCGAGGGGGAGACCGACCGGAGCATGTGCTACGTCGTGGAGGGGGCCATGGACGCCCGCCTCAACGGCGTCAAGCTCGGGCGCGTCGGTCCGGGGGAGACAATCGGCGAGATGGCGATGTTTGGCTCGCTGGATCGCCGGGCCGCGACGGTCACCACGACGGTGGAATCCCGCGTGCTGGTGCTCGACGAGGAGGGCCTGCGCTTCATGCGCATGCGCGACAACCCGGTCGTGCAGCGGCTCGAGTCGCAGGCGATGAGGACCATCGCCCAGCGACTGCGCGCTGCCGACGTGAAGATCGGCAGCATGGCCGAGGGGGAGCAGGTGCGCGAGCGCTCGGGGCGCGGGTTGATCGGTCGCTTGGCGGGGGTCCTCGGCTTCTCCGGGTCCCGGCCCACGACGCCGCGCCCGGAGGCCGCGACCGTCTTGCGCAACACGCCGGGCTTCGGCACCCGCGACGCGGTGGTGCTCGAGCGCCTGGCCGCCCGGTTCACGGTGGTGCCCGTGGCGCAGGGCGAGTCGGTGATCAACGAGGGCGAGTTCGGCGACGAGGCCTACATCGTGGCCGAGGGGCGGGTCGCCGTGTACCGGTCGGTCGACGACGAGCGCCAAGAGCGCATCGCGATGCTCGGCCCCGGGCACGTGGTGGGCGCCGTGGCGCTGGCGGACAGCGGCGGACGGTCAGCCACGGTGCGCGCCGCCCAGCCCACGTGGCTGCTGCGACTCTCGCACGACGTGTACCGGGAGATGGAGGCCGACCTCGGGCCCGAGGGCCGGGCCTTCCGCAAGGGCATGATCGACGCGCTCTCCGCGCAGTTGCGGCTCGCCAACGAGCACATCGTGCGCCTCAGCGGGCGGATCGACGGTCGCTGAAGGCCTGGGTGAGGGCCGCGACCGCCTGCGCGACGGGTGCCTCGCCGTCGAGCACGAGCTCGGCAATGTCGCGACAGGGGGCCACGAATCGCTGGTGCGCTGGCCGCACCGACAACAACCACTGCCGGATCACGTCGTCCCAGGTCCGGCCCCGCTCGGCCACGTCGCGACGGATCCGGCGGGCCAGCCGCACGTCGTCGTCGGCGTGGACGTACACGCGCAGCCGGGCGAGGTCGCGCAGGCGGGGGTCGGCGAGGGCGAGGATGCCCTCGACGATCACCACCGGCGCGGCCACCACCGGCGTGGTCTGCTCGCTGCGGGCGTGGCGGGCGAAGTCGTAGACGGGGAGCGAGACCGGCTCGCCCCGGCGCAGGGCCACGAGGTGGGTGACGAGGAGGTCGGTGTCGAGAGCCGCGGGGTCGTCGAAGTCGTGTCGCGATGGGTCGACGACGTCGCGGTAGTACCGGTCGTGCGCCACCAGGGCGGCTCCCGTCGAGGCCGCCACGGCCTCGGCGATCGTGGTCTTGCCCGCGGCCGTGCCGCCGGCGATCGCGCCCAGGAGCGGGCTCACTCGGCGCCCC